>VGTI01000029.1 GCA_016874735.1 Deltaproteobacteria bacterium | reverse complement strand
TGGTAGGCACGAAAACCTTAATGGTCGCGGACTTGAAGGTCGGTGCCAGACAATTGTACGGTATCTGCTAGGTGTCCACCTGGTTTTTGTGTATTGTGTCGGATGTTCCCAGTTGTCTGGAGTCGAGGCGATCATGGCGTTACTTACCCCCGCGGCTGATCTCAGTCGTGGTTTTAAGACCTATATCGAAGGCGTACGGTGGTTGCGGGCGCATCCTCGCTACTTGCTGCTCCTTGCCGTGCCATGGTTTGGTGGGTTTGGTAGCGTGGTGGCAGGTCTGACGGCGATGGTGGCCTACGCACCTGAACTGACGGCGACGCTCCTGTTCACCCAGCCTGCAGGTTGGCCGATGCTGGGCCTTTACTATCTGGTTAAGACGGGCCTCTTTTTAGGCGGAGTGCTTTTGGTGCTGGTGGCTGGGGCTCTCATCATGAGCGTCGTGGCTGCACCGGTTTACGAGGCGATTTCGGTCGCCGTCGAGCGTGAGCGTACTGGGACTGTGGCTGGTACGGCCGGCTTCCGCGGTATGCTGCGGGTTCTGTGGCTTGAGTTTAAAAAGGTGAGCTTGATTCTCGCCTTGTCCATCTTGCTTGTGTTTGTTCCGGGGCTCAATGTATTCTCCGGACTCTTGGCGGCATTTTTGGCTGGTTGGGATTTATTCGATTACCCAATGGCGCGCCGTGGGTGGCCTTTGCGGACGCGGCTAGGCGTGGCGCGACGTGAGGCCTGGGCGGTGCTGGGGCTTGGCCTTTGGCTAGCGATCCCCTTTACACAGATGTTAACGCTACCGTTAGCGGTGGCTGGAGCGACTTTGCTGAATCTTGACGCGCTGGCGCGTGATCGGCAACTAAACCGGATTGATTCCTAGGAGGATGCGGATGCTGGCAGGTAATGAGAGCCGCAAGGCGATTGAGCAAGCAGTAGGGTCTATTGAGAAGCAGTTTGGCAAGGGCGCCATCATGCGCCTCGGCGAGAAGAATGCGCTGGCGGAGCGGATCGAGACGATCCCCACTGGCGCTCTGTCGCTCGATATCGCTCTTGGTATCGGTGGACTGCCGCGCGGACGGATTGTGGAGATCTTTGGTCCTGAGTCTAGCGGTAAGACCACTTTGACCCTGCACCTTGTGGCTGAGGCGCAGCGGCGTGGTGGTGTGGCTGCCTTTATCGATGCTGAGCATGCACTCGATACCTCGTACGCTAAGAGTATCGGTGTCAAGCTTGAGGACCTGCTGGTTTCTCAGCCCGACACTGGTGAGCAGGCGCTTGAGATTGTCGACCTCCTCGTAAAGAGCAATGCTGTTGATGTGATCGTCGTCGACTCGGTAGCGGCTTTGACGCCCAAGGCTGAGATCGAGGGTGAGATGGGTGATAGCCATGTGGGTTTGCAGGCGCGTCTCATGTCGCAGGCCCTGCGTAAACTTACGGCTTCCGTCGCGCGCTCGAAGACGATGGTGGTCTTCATCAACCAGCTGCGGATGAAGATCGGCGTGATGTTCGGTAACCCCGAGACCACGACGGGCGGTAACGCGTTGAAGTTCTACTCCAGCGTACGCCTAGATATTCGCCGTATCGCTTCGGTTAAGCAGGGCGAGGAGGTGGTCGGTAGCCGCGTTAAGATTAAAGTGGTCAAGAACAAGGTGGCTGCGCCGTTCAGGACGGCTGAATTTGACGTCATGTTTGGTACTGGTATTTCCCGTATTGGCGATATGATCGATCTCGCCGTGGCCAAAAACATCATCGCTAAGACGGGCGCTTGGTTTGCTTACAAAGAAGAGCGTCTTGGCCAGGGCCGCGAGAATGCCAAGGAGTTTCTTGAGCAGAATCCGTCCGTGGCAGCCAAGATCGAGCAAGAGGTTTTGACGGCCTACAACATCGGTAAGACCGGCGAGGCGGAGGCATCCGCTGAGAGTAAGACTTCCTTAGCGGCGTCTACGCCGGCTAAAGATGCTAAGGCTGAGCCTCAGCGTGCAGGGGCGGCAGCCGCATCAGCGGCTCCCGCTCTGGCAGCTAACGCAGCCAACGCAGCGGCTAAGCTGGTACCTAAGAAGCCAGGCGCCGTCGCCGCTAGCAAGTAAGGCGAGTCACTAAACTAAACGCGCTTCACCATCCGGGTGAGGTGCGTTTTTTCTTGCCTGGTATCTGAGTTGCTGCCCAGTGACCACCAAATAATTTCGATTCAGTCTAAAGATTTTTGCCCAAAATGCCGATAAGCGCCGGACTAATGTGTCTGGAGTTAGAGAAATGCAGATATTAAAAGCAATTATTGCCGGCCTACTGGTCGTCAACTTGCAGGCTTGTGGTTTACATTCAGAGCAGCCGTTACAGGAGCGAGCGCAACGAGCTGCGGCAAGTTTTGCCGAAGATACGGCACAATTTATTCGTAGCTCATCATCAAGTGACCGGCAAACGTTTGTAGCCAACTTCAAAGCACTGCCGATCACTACATTCTACGATTTACTAGAGGCCGTCGTCCCTCGTGGTGAAGTCGCCATTCGCGGCAAGATAGTCACTGACTTTGCCCAACTAGTGGCAGGCAATCGAGCGCAGATTGATAGCTATGGGTCCCGCTATAAGTCGGTGGGTGATCTCATTGCGAAAGAGGGCCTAAAGATCAACCTGCCACAGGCGGCAGGAACGATCTTAAACAGTTTCGACGATCTGTACGAAAACTTAAAGCAACCTAAATCCGTTGCTCTCGGTTTACTTGGCTATAGTCGGCGTCAAATTCGTGCAAGTGAAGATTCAAACGAGTGCATTGGGGATAAGCCCACAAGCGACATGCCCTACGAATGTTACGGTGAATACAAGGTAACAGAATTTAGAAAAGATCATGTCGAGGAGCATCTACATCCACCTAAAGATCGTAATAAATCACTACATACCATATTCACTAATGAAGCAGTAATCTCGACGATGTATCGCAATCTACGGGATGCCATCACTCCGGTCAAAGGCCCAATATATGACCCCGAGCATAATTCCAATGCGATCTGGTTCAAAATAAAAAATGCTGGGATCAATGGTGAGCAGTATGTACAAGTCAACGTCCGACCCAACAAAAACATGGTAACAGCGTACCCAGTCTCACATGTGCCATAATTTAACCACGTAGATTTTATTGATTATGGAATCAACGAATAAAAATCCGAATCCGAAATCCCAGCGTTTTTACACAGGAATGGTTTTGTTTTTGCTGCTAAAAACAACCTTTTTGCAGGCAGCGGAACCCAGTCCAAATGCGAAGTTGCAACAAGCGCCTACACCAGAACTCATCATGAACGATGATTACTGGCCACCGTACGCTTTCGGTGGACGTGAGGGTCATCCCAAAGGATTCATCAAAGAGATCGTCGAACGTTGTGCGCCATCGACTGGGTACAAGATTAATTTTGTTCCATATCCCATCGCCCGCACGCGCGCATTCATGGAGTCTGGAGTGATCGACTTTCACGTGTATTCCTACGATAAGGCACGCGAGAGCTTTCTAAACTATGGTACGGAGCCGCTCTTTACC
The DNA here is from genome assembly GCA_016874735.1 of Deltaproteobacteria bacterium. Classification (NCBI taxonomy): domain Bacteria; kingdom Pseudomonadati; phylum Myxococcota; class Myxococcia; species Deltaproteobacteria bacterium. The sequence continues at coordinate 46,315 of VGTI01000029.1, read as the reverse complement.
TCAGCCTACCAACCCGCCGTGCGTGCCGCCTCTGAAATTAAGATCGATAGCATTGCCGACTTTGATCCTCTAAGAATGGGCGGACTCTTGGGTCTCGTCTACACGCCGGAATTTAAGAAATACATCGACGATCGAGCAGCCAAAGGTCGCTACGATGTCACCGACCAGGAGGCCGTAAATATCATCAAACTTATGAATAACCGCATCGATGTCTTTGTTAATCACAAAAACACGATTCTTTGGTTTGCGGGTCAACAAGGATATCGTGACCGTGTCAAGGTGCTTGATTATGTGGTGAAGCGTGCCAACTACTTCGTCAGTTTATCTAAGAAGTCTCCACGACTCCAAGGTGAGGAGGCTACTCGGTTTCTAGCCTCGATGGATAGCTGTATACGCCAGCTAAAATCGACTTCGTTTTATCAGCAGCTGACGGAGAAATATCACATCGAAGAGTGAAACCGTAAACGTCACCTATTTGGGGCGGATCATCTGCTTTTCCCACTGGCTCCAGTCGCGGACTATTTCGGGCATAGGGATCCGTGGTCGTTCACCCTCGCCAAGCGCTGCGACGACTTGACTCATCGATACAGCGTGCTTATCCTCGTCGCGGATGACGCCTTTGACGAGCACTCGTGCGCACACGGAACCTTCGCGGATGAATTCGTGTTCGATATAAAACCACTTGTCATCCCAGTAAATGACCTTAGTGGAGAGTTCAAAACGTTGGAATAGCTCAAGCGATCTACGGAACGTCACCGCAGCCGTAGCGATGACGGGGAACCACCGGTTCTTTTTGAACACCCGAAGCATACCCGTGCGCGCGGACCAATCGTAGCGTCCGATATCACACAGCGTCAGGTAACGACCGTTGTTTAAATGCTTGTAGGCGTCGATGTCACCAGGAAGCACGCGCAGGGGGGTCCGAATTTCTGCAAGGGGGTCGGTGCGCTGCGCTAGTTTGGACCTGGCGATGATGCGAGGCAATCTTAGCCAGACGTACATAGGGCCCCTATCTCAGTTTCTCTAGTGCAGGTTTCCAGGTTGCCGTGAGGCCGGCGGTGGCTTCTGATTGGTCAAGCCACATGTGGGAGCCCGTGGGCTCAAGAGCCGACTCTTCGAGACCCGTCTGAAAGATGTGGTATCCGGCGGTGTCGGTCGCTACTTCGGCCAGTTTGTGGAAGGTCTGACAGGCGTCTTTAGCGAAAGTTGAAGTTACGAGACGCCAGGCGGCCTCGGCGGGATGCTCGTTTGGCAGCAAAGCAATCTCAGGTAAAGCGATGGAAGCGCCAGCGCGCAGATCTGGGGACTGGACCAGGAGTTCGGCTTTCTCGTTTTTGGTGCGAGTCACGCACACGGCTACTCGTTCCATCGTCGGATTGGTCATCAACTTCTCCCCCCTTAAATAAAGATCGCCGCAGGGTTAGGATGTAGCCCCGCGCGGCACACTTTCCTTACCCACGATGGCGCCAGTTTGTCGCCCCTATTTCTTCATCTTGCTGATTGCATTATAGTTATACCATTCATTGGAAAAAAATACCGCCCCCTAGGAGGCTCAGGTGCTATTTTGGATCGGCGAGTTACTAGAGAAACAATTTGGGCCGTTCCGCCTCTTCACCTCGTATCTATTTTTGGGAGGTTGGAGCGTCAGCCTTTGTTGGCTTTTGACCTTTATCTTGCTCCCGAGGCTGTCCAGGCTGCTGCCGCGTGACCGGGGACGTGCCCATGCTGTGCAGAGCTCGGCGGCGCAAGGCAAGCCTACAGGAGCAGGGGTGATATTCATCTCTATTTTTACTTTAGTGGAGCTGATCGTCTTGCCACCGACGAATCAGTCTCTAGCGGTGATCCTTCTAAACTACCTGGCTATGCTATCCGGTTGGTTTGACGACAAGGCGATCGACTCCTGGAGCGAATACAAGAAGGGGCTCATCGATGTGTTCCTGGCTGTGGCTGCCTCGACGTTACTCTGCGACGCTCAGACCACGACCATCTGGCTGCCATTCACCAAAACCATGCTGAGCGTGCCACCCTGGCTCTTTATCGCTGGTGGCACGGTACTGATCTGGACGGCGATCAACTCGACTAACTGCACCGATGGTGTGGACGGGCTCTCTGGTACGCTCACAGCAGTCGCATTCACAAGTCTGGGTGGGCTCCTGTACTTTGTCCTTGGCCACAAGGAAATTGCTAATTATCTGCTGCTACCTCATTACCAAGACGGGGCTGTCTGGGGCATTATGGCCTTCTCACTGGTAGGTACGATCCTCGGTTATCTTTGGTACAACGCCAACCCCAGTAGCCTCCTTATGGGCGACGCCGGATCGCGCTCGCTAGGTTTTCTTCTCGGCGTCTTTGTCATCAAGACCGGTAATCCCTTCATGATTTTTATAGTCTCAGCGGTACTTTTAGTTAATGGTGGCACGGGACTGGTCAAAGTTGCATTACTGCGGTTTTTCAAGATCGCCATCTTCAGAACAGTCAGGTTTCCCTTGCACGATCACGTACGCCATAACAAAGGCTGGTCGAACACGCAGGTGCTAGTGCGGTTTGCCCTGGTGCAGGTGATGATGACGATGATCACCCTGGTGCTCTTAATTAAGGTCCGGTGATTAGGTGCCTACACCGCGCATCTTGAGGTGCATGTTATCGCGTTTGGTCGCTTGGGCCAGGGCTTGCTCGGCACTAATGACGCCGGCTTTAAATAGTGCTAGTAGCGAATCATCGAAGGTTTGCATGCCGTAGGCCTCACCGCTGTGGCCAATGATCCCGTGGAGGTCCTCGAAATTTCCGTTTTTGAGGATGTGGTCTCTCACCGTAGCGTTATTGACGAGGATCTCGAATGCTGCCACGCGCGCCTTACCGTCAATGCGGGTGACCAGGCGCTGGGAAATCACGGCTTTGAGAGTACTTGCCATCATCTGACGCAGCACTTCATGTTGATGCGGCGGGAAGTACGAGAGCATACGCGTGAGCGTCTCGGCTGCGTCCGTCGTGTGCAAGGTGGAGAGGACTAGATGACCGGTTTCTGCGGCCATCAGGGCGGTTTCGATAGTGTTTTGATCACGCAGCTCGCCGACTAGGATGACATCAGGGTTTTGCCGCATGGCCCCGTGGAGCGCTGTGGCAAAAGACTCGGCGTCTATGCCAATCTCTCGCTGCTGAATGGTCGACATGTGGTCGGCGAACAAAAATTCGATAGGGTCTTCGATCGTCACAATGTGTGTTGAACGCTCCTTGTTGATGCGCTGCACCATGGCTGCCAAAGTTGTCGACTTGCCAGAGCCGGTTGCTCCCGTCACCAGGACTAGTCCGCGTTTTTCGTCGCTGAGGCGCTTTAGTATTTTTGGTAGTTGCAGTTCTTCCATGGAGCGTATGTGCTGCGTGATAACGCGAAACACCAGGCTAAAAGTCTGCCGCTGCTTAAAGACGTGTCCGCGGAAGCGATTGCCATCCAATGTTTGATAGGCAAAATCGGCGTCGCCACGCTTCTCGAGGCGCTCGCGGAGGTGCGCCGGAAGGATCCGCGTGACCCAGTCGGACATGATTTCGACGGTGATTTCCTGGCCGTCGCTTAACTGGATGATGTCACCATTAAAGCGAAACCGTGGCATAACGCCGGTCTTCAGTAAGACGTCGCTTGCTCCGCCACGCACAGCTACCTTCAAGATGCGGTCTAATTCCATTTTAGCTGATCCACTTAATTGTTGGTCTCGGAGGCACCCCCCCCCTTTGGCGCGTATCGGCTTACTACCTAGGATAACTTAAGAAACCGGAGCTGACCGGGTTTGGGAAAACCGTCAAAAAGCGGCTTATCTTTCGAGGTTCGGATGGTGTGTGCTAACATCCCTAAAGCGTTGCGTAATAGGGCGAAAACCAACAGTTAAGTGGATCAGTTTAAAAATGAAACCCACTCAAATCCTAGCATTAGCATGCGTAATCTCGGCGGTTTTTGGCGGTACAGCTATGGCAAAACCAGGTCGACGGCCGGCCAATGACGGCGGCGGTAGCGGGGCAGGGGGGGTGAGTGGATTCAGCTTGGATAGGCTTCCGCCAGGCAAGAACGTGACGAGGCCTCGTCCTGCTACGACCTATGTCCGTCTCTCGAGTCGCGTCGTTCTGACGGGGACCGACATGCCGCAGACGCTGCGTTTTATGCCTATCAATTTGGCGAGTGGCTCCGTGCGTTCCCTGCGTCTTGCCATCTTCGACAAGAACTCGGAGCGGGTGCAGTACGTGCGCGTGAGTCCAGACACGCCGTTCCTCTATCCCATTAAAGATTTATCACCGATCACAGTGATTGCTGAGGCGATTGCTGGCGGTAGTGAAGGCCTTCAGCTACAGGTCGAAAGCGATAAGCCTCTAGACGTAGCCCACTGAGTCGGCTAAGGTTTTTAATAGTTTTACGAGTCATAAGTTGGCCTGACCTGTTGTGATGATGGCTTCCCTACACTTGAGGAGGATGCTCAAAATGAAGGCTCAATTAGTGAAGATGGCGCTCTGCGCCATGACCTTATCTCCAGCCGCTTTGGCTGCAGATAAGTCCGAGGACGGTGCTGGCGGCAGTGACCGCCAGACTTTGGATAATCAGTTTTGGTGGCCGAAGCGTTTAGACTTAGGACCGCTACGCCAGCACGGTGATAGCTCCGATCCCCAGGGCGCTAAGTTCAACTACGGTGATGAGTTCAAAAAGTTAGATCTGAAGGCCGTCAAGAAAGAGATCGCCAAGGTCCTGACCACGTCTCAGGACTGGTGGCCTGCTGACTGGGGCACCTATGCACCGTTTTTCATCCGCATGGCCTGGCACAGTGCCGGAACTTACCGGATTGCCGATGGGCGTGGTGGTGCCGGTGGTGGGCAGCAGCGTTTTGAGCCGCTTAACAGCTGGCCAGACAACGCCAATTTGGACAAGGCGCGTCGGCTCCTGTGGCCGATTAAGAAGAAGTACGGCAAAAAGCTATCTTGGGCGGACTTGATGGTCCTTGCTGGCAACGTGGCACTCGAGTCTATGGGTTTTGAAACCTACGGATTCGCCGGTGGTCGTCCCGATGATTGGGAGGCCGATCTTGTTTACTGGGGGCCGGAGAAAAAGTTCCTCGCCGACGAGCGCTACAAAGGCGACCGTAAACTCGATAACCCGCTTGCAGCCGTGCAAATGGGCCTCATCTACGTGAATCCTGAGGGCCCGAACGGTAAGCCTGATCCGCTGGCAGCGGCCAAAGACATCCGCGAGACCTTTGGCCGGATGGCGATGAACGACGAAGAGACCGTCGCCCTGATAGCCGGTGGTCACACCTTTGGTAAAGCGCACGGTGCTAAAGATCCGTCTAAGTGTCTTGGTCCAGAGCCGGCCGCCGCGGGCATCGAGGAGCAAGGGTTTGGCTGGAAGAACAAGTGTGGCAAAGGCCATGGCGCCGACACGATCACCAGTGGCCTTGAAGGCGCCTGGTCGGTTAGCCCCACCAAGTGGACCTCGCAATACCTGGACAACCTATTTGCTTTCGAATGGGAGCAGACCAAGAGTCCTGCCGGTGCAACGCAGTGGATACCGAAGGATGATGCTGGGAATAATCTGGTTCCCGACGCTCACGACAAGACGAAACGTCATGCACCGATCATGTTTACAACGGACTTGGCGCTTAAGTTTGATCCTGCCTACCAAAAGATCGCCAAGCGTTTCCAAGAAAATCCACAGGAATTTCAGCGCGCCTTTGCCAAAGCTTGGTTTAAGCTGATGCACCGCGACATGGGTCCACGTTCGCGCTACCTTGGTCCTGAAGTGCCTAAGGAAGAGTTGGCATGGCAAGACCCAGTACCAGCAGCTACCTCCAAGCCGCTCGTTGCTAAAGACATCGCAGCGCTCAAGGCAAAGATCCTCAGCTCGGGGTTCAGCACTGCGGACCTCGTCCGTACGGCATGGGCTTCGGCTGCCAGCTTCCGCGGCACTGATATGCGCGGTGGTGCTAACGGGGCGCGGATTCGTCTAGCTCCGATGAAAGACTGGGCCGTCAACGATCCAGCTGAGCTTACCAAAACCTTGGCTAAACTGGAGTCGATTCAAAGCGACTTCAATAAGGCGCAGGGTAAGAGTGGCAAACAAGTATCTCTCGCCGACGTGATCGTACTCGGTGGCAACGCTGCCATCGAGAAGGCGGCAAAAGCTGCTGGCGTCACGGTAGAAGTGCCGTTTACCCCAGGCCGCACCGATGCTAGCCAAGAGCAAACGGACGTGGTTGCAGTCTCCGTGCTTGAGCCGAAGGCTGATGCTTTCCGTAACTTCTACGGCGAAGGCAATTTCCTGTCACCGACAGAGATGTTGGTGGAGCGTGCCAATCTTCTGACCTTGACTGTTCCGGAAATGACTGTGCTCGTTGGCGGCATGCGAGCCTTGGATGCTAACTCGGGACACTCTAAACACGGTATCTTGACCGCGAAGCCGGGTACTCTCACGAACGACTTCTTCGTCAACCTGCTTGACATGTCTACTGCATGGCAAAAATCCGCTAATGACGAAGGTATCTACGAAGGTGTGGATCGCAAGTCGGGCGCCGTTAAGTGGACCGCGACCCCAGTTGATCTGATCTTTGGCTCGCAGTCGGAGCTCCGCGCTCTTGCTGAGTACTACGCCGCTGAAGACAGCAAGGACCAGTTCGTTCGTGACTTTGCTAAAGCGTGGGGCAAAGTTATGATGCTTGATCGCTTCGACGTGAAGTCGTAACGACTCGCATGTAGTCTGACACAAAGTCCCTGCATATCTCGGTTTGCAGGGACTTTGATGCGTTAAATCGATGTTTTTCTTTACGCGAGATGCAAGGCTGCAAAAAACAAAATGCTGACCAAGGATGCCGCCATGAGTCGAACAGTTGCGAATCGACTTTTTAGAAACAGATCTTTTATCCTTGTGTGCCTCTGCCCGGTGGCGCTCTCTGTTGGCGCATACTGGCGGCTCAGCGATGAATCGAGTAACAATAGGCAGGAAGTTTACGAGGCACCCAATCACGCGGTGACCGCTGCACCCGAGGTAACTGCGTCTGAGCAAGGTGCGGACCAGACAAATTTGAACGCCGAAATTCAGCATCTTCAGATTATGGAAATGGAACTCGCCCATGCCAAAGCTGCAGTGAGCCGCGGCAAACGTCGTCTGGCAGAGTTGGAAAAAAGTGGCCGCGCTGGTGCTGATAGTCTCGATGCCAAAACAACGCGCGATAAACTCGAGGCTGACCGAAAGTTAGTCGAGCGGCTTAAGTCAGCCCTAAAAGTTCAGGAAAGTGCGGTGGCCACGCTCAGGGGTAGGACGGCCGGCGCCACTACGACGGCAAGGTAGAGGCATCTGGATCTGTGTTTCTAGGCCCTCTAGGTCATTCACTGGACGCCACAAGTGGGCGTCTGATCCGTCTGCCAGCATCCTAGCTCCTGGTTGCGCATAGCGACTGAGTAGTAGCAGGAGCTTACCGCTTCACCACAGTAGCCGGGAATATGGCCGCCACCAAAGGCACCGCCAGGTGCGTTGGCGCACTCTTGATGCATCCACTGTAGCTCGCTGCAGTCACAGCCAGTCGCTACCAAATGATAAAAGTCGCGATATTCGGACGTGCTCGTGTCGCCAGGGTGGTGGTGGTGTCTAAGTTCTGAACTGCTGCTTTCGTTTTTCTTGGCGCAGGCACTGGCGAGCACAATCAACGACATGACGATAAGCAATCGCATTTTGTGGGAAAACTGACGCATCTCAATATCTCCGTTTAAGACCATAACAACACCACGCTTCCTAAGGTGCAGAAAACGTGCCAGCGGCAGGCGAGTTACCTACTGCGTTTGCTCGCGATTCTGGACAAGGTCTTGTCCGAGGACATACCAGATCTGTTTGGTTTAGAGCGCACCAAGATACCGTCGCTGCGTCGGTTATTGTGGATCATTTACTCATCGCCACCTTTCAAGCCGAACATTGAAGGTCTTAGTCGGGATCTTGGGCTGGCAAAGGAATCTGTCTATTTTTATCTGGAGTGTTTAGAAAAGGCAGGCCTGCTGAAATCCTACAAAGCCAATAAGTCTGGTGCCAAGCATGCACGCAAGCCAGCCAAATTATATCCGGCCAACACCAATCTTCTTGCCGCAATTGTCAGTCAAGCTAGTTTAGATTTCGATCCCGGCATGGTTCGAGAAGTCTTTTTTCAAGCAGCGATTTCTGAGGTACTCAAGGTACACACGCATCTCACAGCAGATTTTTTAGTTGAATCTAAATTGGTATTCGAAGTTGGTGGTCCGGGTAAAGACCTGCGCCAAGTAGAACATGCAAAAACCGAAGGTTTTTTGGCGCTCGATGGGATCGAAGTAGGCTCTGGTAAACGGATTCCTCTTTATTTATTCGGATTTTTGTATTGATGAGTGCCAACCTTCCATTTCAGCATCTGACTGGCTACCTATGTCCAGCTTCGATCGTTCCGCGATTGATCTAAAAGAGGCGCAGCAAGTCTCGCTGCGTCTCTAAAACGCGCTCAGCAATGAATTTCATGAACGGCCCATCATCAACATGGGCCTCTTCTAGGCGTGCAATGTAGGACGCACGGAGAACCGGCGGAATAATAGCGATCGTATATCCGCGACGGAGGAGGCAAAGATTCATCAGAAGGCGCGCAACGCGCCCGTTACCATCGATGAATGGGTGTATAAATACAAATCGTTTGTGTGCCTCGGCGGCAAAAGTTACCGGGTGCAGGGACGATTCGTGGCGACTAAGCCAATCAAAAAAGTCGCTCATTGCGTTTTTGATCTTGCTCGGAGCGACAGTGGGATATTGCGACCCGCTGATGATGACTGGTTCTTGCCTGTAGGCACCGGCCTGACTGCTATCGATCTGGTGGTAAAACAGCCGGTGTAAAGCTAGGACATCGGCTGCTGTTATGGTTGGGTTACTCAGCAGCGTGTACATGTGATCGTAAGCTTTGGCGTGCCCAGTGGCTTCGTAAATATCGCGCAGAGGTTTGCCGCCGACAGTGAGCCCGTCTTCGAGCAGCACCTTGGTCTCAGACTCTGTCAAAGAGTTGCCTTCCAGAGCGTTGCTCGTATACGTGAGACCGATGCGGTAATAGGCCTTAAGCTGATCTAGGCCGCGGCCCTCAAACGGTCGCAGTTTGTCGATTTCAGACTTTAGCCTATCGATCTCATCAAGCAGCATGGGATGCACCGTTCCGTCACCTAAGTCAGCGATAAAGGGCATCACCACGATTCGGTCCCGTGCCGACCATCATCACCGGTGCGCCGATGTGGCGCTCCACCTCGGCCACGAACTGACGCGCCGCCGCAGGTAGATCAGCGATCTTGCCGCTGCGTGGGATCTCCTCGCTCCAGCCCGGTAGTGTTACGTAGACGGGCTGGCACTGCTCCAGCACTTCGGTATCCCACGGCATGGTGGTGAGCTCGCCCTCGGTGGGGTGACGGTAGGCAACAGCGATCTTGACCTCTTTGAGGCCAGTCAGGATGTCCATTTTGTTGAGGATGACACCGCTTAGACCATTGACGTCGACGACGTAACGCAGCGCCACGGCATCTAGCCAACCAACGCGCCGTGGTCGGCCCGTCGTCGCACCAAACTCCTGCCCCTTGGCGGCGAGGGACTTGCCGACTTCGTCATGAAGCTCGGTCGGGAATGGGCCCGCACCGACTCGGGTGACGTAGCCCTTAGCAATGCCGATGCAAGCACCGATATGCCGCGGAGCCAGGCCGATGCTCTGGCAAGCGCCTGCCGATCCCGTCGTGCTGCTGGTGACGAAAGGGTAGGTACCGTGGTCGATATCGAGCAGCGCGCCCTGAGCGCCCTCGAGCAGCACTTTTTTACCTGCCGCAACGGCAGTGCGAATCTTGGCCTCTGCATCGGTGACAAAGGGAGCCAGCCTTGTAGCTGCCGCCTCAAATGCCACCCAGGCCTCATGGCGGTCATGCAGGACCTTCGTGAATTCGGGATGCAGCTCGCGCATCTGCTGCAGCCAACGCTTGCGACTCGTCTCGTTCACAAAGTGACCTAGGCGCAGACCAGAACGCGAGGCCTTGTCTGAGTATGTCGGGCCAATGCCGCGCTTAGTGGTGCCAATCGCCCCGTGGCTACGGCTTTCGCGCTGCTCGTCTAGGTAGATATGCCAAGGTGTGATGACATGGGCGCGGCCCGAAAGCCAGAGACGGCTCGGGTGCAGCGTCACGCCAAATTCTGCCGCCCGTTCCATCTCAATCACCAGCTGCGCCGGATTGACGACGACGCCAGCCGCTAGGGCACTGACCTGGCCGTCATGGAAGATGCCGCTGGGCAGCTGATGCAGCACAATTTTTTTGCCGTTAACGTAGAGAGTATGGCCGGCGTTGTTGCCGCCCTGATAGCGCACGACTAGCTCTGCCTCAGCTGCCAGGGAGTCGATCCATTTACCCTTGCCTTCGTCGCCCCACTGGGCGCCGATGAGGACGGTGGTGGACGTGTTGATGGCCTTTTGGTTACCGGGCTGGGCTAGTGCGTTCATGGGGTGGTCTCTCGGCTACGTAGTGCTTAGATGTTGCTCGTGATCGCAGGGATGAAAACGCTCAGAATCGCTAAGTGTATTTCGACCCAGTTGTAGACGACCATCCAGCCGCTGTCCACTGGAAGTCACCGCATCAGCGTGATATGAAACGTCGCGACGCGACGAACCAGAATTAGCAGACGGTGGTACAGGCTATGAGCGGCGGAACGGGAGCGGCAAGTTTTGATAACCTATGGGCCATTTCACCCCTGGACGGCCGCTACGGCGGGCAACTAAGCGGGCTTGGGCGCTTCGTCAGCGAGGGGGCTCTGATCCGCTACCGGGCGCAGGTCGAGGTGCAGTGGGTGCTCCATCTCGCAGTACTTCCCGAGACGCAGAAGTACTTAGAACTGAGCCCCGCCTGTGCCGCAGTCCTACGTGAGCTGGCAACATCCAAGGCGGACGATTGGCAACGTCTCGTCAAAGAGATCGAACGCACCACCAACCACGACGTCAAGGCCGTCGAGTACTATCTGCAAGAGCGGCTGAAAGCTGCCGGTGCAACCAATAAGACTCTGGCGTTCATCCACTTTGCCTGCACCTCTGAGGATATCAACAACCTGGCCTACGCCCTGATGCTTCGCGATTTGCGCGAGCATCGGATCTTGCCCCTGCTGCAGGAGATCTTGCAGGACCTCGCAGCCAAGGCGGCTGAGTACGCTGCCTTGCCGATGTTGGCTCGAACGCACGGGCAGACGGCGACGCCTACCACGCTAGGTAAAGAGTTGGCGGTGTTTGGCCACCGCCTTCAGCGGCAGATGATCTTTCTCAACGCCCTGCAGATCGACGGCAAGATCAACGGCGCGGTCGGCAACTACAACGCGCATGTGGCCGCTTTCCCCGAACTCGACTGGCCGCGTGTGGCGCGGTCCTTTGTCGAGGAGCGGCTTGGTCTTAGTTTTAACCCACTGACGACGCAGATTGAAAATCACGATTCTCTTGTCGAGTTCGCGGGCGTGCTGGCTCACATCAATACGCTACTGATCGGACTAAGCCGTGACATTTGGTCCTACGTGTCGATAGGCTACTTCAAACAGCGGGTCAAAGCGGGTGAGGTCGGCTCGAGCACGATGCCGCACAAGGTCAACCCCATCGACTTTGAGAACGCCGAGGGCAACTTTGGTATCGCCAATGCCATAGCCCGCCACTTTGCCGACAAGTTACCGATCTCGCGCTGGCAGCGCGATCTGAGTGACTCGACCGTGCTGCGGGCGATCGGGGAACTTGTGGGCCACAGCGAGCTTGGCTGGCGGTCGCTGCTGCGCGGCCTCGGCAAGATCATTGCGGCACCCGCGGCTATTGAGCGCGATCTTGGCGAAGCCTGGGAGGTCCTTGCCGAGCCGGTGCAGACCGTGATGCGGCGCCACGGCGTGGTCGATGCTTACGAGCGGCTCAAGGCTGCGACCCGCGGCAAGGCCGTGACGCGTGAGACGTTGCTTGCCGTAATTGCGGACTGTCAGGAGTTGCCGGCAGAGGTGAAGAAGCAGTTATCAGCCATGACTCCGACTGGCTATACTGGACTGGCGGAGAAGCTGGCGCGCGACTTCGCGACGTCAGTCACCCAGTAACCACGTTACGACATCAGGCTTGGACATCAGGCTAAGACAGCGCGGGAGGCGGCATGCTGCTCAGTGAGTTGGCTAAATATTTAGGCGCAGAACTAATTCCTCCACCGGCGACGGCGGGGGGTTGGGATCTCGAGGTCCGTGGTGTTGAACCCATTGCGACGGCGCGGCCGGGCAGTGTGACCTTCATCGCCAGCGAAGACTTCGCCCAGTATCTCGGTAGCACTGCGGCAAGCGCCGTGATCGTCGGCAAGGCGCGGCCCGAGGTCAAAGGAGCGCAGCTGGTACACAAGAATCCCTACTGGGCGTTCGCTCGCACGGCCCAGGTGTTTTATCCCCCCAAGAAAGAAACGCCGGGACGCGCGCCGACGGCGCATATTGATCCCGCAGCTGAGATCGACGCCACCGCTACGGTTTACCCCTTTGCCTACGTCGCCGCCGGTACCAAGATTGGGCCGCGCGTGGTGCTCTACCCTGGGGTCTATGTTGGCGAGCGGGTTGTGATCGGCGAGGACACGGTGGTCAAGGCCAATGCCGTGATCGAGGCCGACGTACAAATCGGTAAACGCGTTCTGATTCATGCCGGCACGGTGATCGGTGCTGATGGTTTTGGCTTCGCTCCTGGTGCAGACGGTCACGCCAAGATTCCGCAGATTGGTGGCGTCATCATCAATGACGATGTTGAGATTGGTGCCTTGTCGACGGTCGACCGCGGTGCTCTCGAGCACACGGTCGTCGGGCGCGGGACCAAGATGGATGATCACACCCATATGGCGCACGGGACCTCAACAGGCGAGCATTGCATTATGTGCGCTTATGCGGCCCTGGCCGGATCTGCGCACCTCGGCAACTGGGTGGTCATCGGTGGCCATACCGGTGTCACCAACAAGGTCCGGCTGGCTGACAAAGTCCAGGTCGGAGCCTGCTCGGGTGTGACCAAGGATCTCGATGAAGAAGGGGTTTACATCGGCTTTCCTGCCCAACCTGCTGGTGAGTGGCGACGACAAATTGCCCGCGCTCGCCGATTCACCTCGTTGGAGGATAGAATAAAGAGCTTGGAAGCCACCATTGCAGCAATGACTAAAGCCAACGAGGCGCCATGAGCACTAATCGTGCCGACATCGTCGATATAAACTTCAGTAAATGTGTCCGCGCTGGCACCTTGCCCGAGTCGCGCACGGGACTCAGCCTCGCAGCTGCAGGCCTATCGCCGACGGCGGCTTGCGACCTTTTCGAATCGCAGGTGATGAGTCGTCATCTCGACCTGACGGCGCGCCTGCTGAAGACCCGCGGCGAAAGCTTTTATACGATTGGTAGCTCGGGACACGAGGGTAACGCCGTTTTTGGCATGACCTTCAAGCTGACCGACATGGCGTTCCTGCACTACCGCAGCGGCGCTCTATTTCTTCAGCGGCAAAAGCAGCTCGCCGGCTCGACGCCGATTTGGGACATGCTGCTCTCGCTCGCCGCCTCGGCCGAGGATCCGATCTCGGGTGGGCGGCATAAAGTATTTGGCAGTCTGCCACTCTTAGTACCGCCGCAGACTAGCACCATCGCTTCGCACTTGCCCAAGGCAGTGGGCATGGCGCTGTCGATTCGCCGGGCGCAAGACTTAGGACTTGAGAGCACGGTGCCGCACGACGCCGTCGTGCTCTGCAACTTTGGCGATGCCTCGCATAATCATGCGACGGCGCTCAGCGCTTTTAACGCGGCCTCGTGGGCAGCCTACCAGAACGTGCCGGTACCGATCGTGTTTATTTGCGAGGACAACGGCATCGGCATATCGGTGGCGACACCTGGGGGCTGGCTCTCGACTGTGGCAGCTAGCAAACCAGCCATGCGCTATGTGCAGTGCGACGGCCGCGATCTGGCATCGACCTACGAAGCCGCCATGGCCGTGGTGGACTATACGCGGCGCACACGGCGGCCTGCGTTCCTTCATATGCAAACGGTGCGGCTCCTCGGCCATGCTGGATCGGATATGGAGCAGCAGTACCTTAGCAACGCGCAGATAGAGCGGGCTGAGAGCGATGATCCCTTGCTGCACTCAGCGAGTCTGCTGATCCGCGAGGGTGTACTCAGTGCGGACGAAGTGCTGCATCTTTATGAATCGGTACGCGCTCGCGTCAATCGCGCGGCCGAGCATGCTATCGTGCGGCCCAAACTGCTCACCTCGCCCGAGGTGATGGCCAGCGTCATCCCGCCAGTACGTCAGGAGGCGCTGCCACCGCTACCGACTGAGGCTGAGCGGCAAAAGCTATTTGGCAGCGATTGGCGTTACATGGATAAGCCGCAGCATATGGCCAAGCTCCTTAACTGGGCTCTGGCGGATGTTTTGTTGCGCTATAAAAATACTGTGGTTTTTGGCGAAGACGTCGCGCAAAAGGGCGGCGTTTACAATGTCACCAACGGTCTCCATCAGAAGTTTGGCCCGCGCCGGGTGTTCAACTCGCTACTCGACGAGACGAGTATCCTGGGTACTGCCATCGGCATGGCGCACAATGGATTTTTGCCCATACCGGAGATTCAGTTCCTGGCCTACGTGCACAATGCTGAGGATCAGCTACGCGGCGAGGCCTCGACTTTGTCCTTTTTCTCCGAGGGGCGCTTCACCAACCCCATGGTCGTCCGGGTGGCGGGTCTGGCTTATCAGAAAGGCTTTGGTGGTCACTTCCACAACGATAATTCGCTGGCTGTGTTCCGCGACCTGCCGGGCGTCATCATAGCCTGTCCTGCGACTCCAGATGATGCCGCGATGATGCTGCGTAGTGCCGTCAGGGCGGCCTACTTGGAGCAACGTGTGGTGGTCTTCGTCGAGCCCATTGCGCTCTACATGACCAAGGACCTCGTCACCGCAAATGATGGCGGCTGGTTGGCGCGCTATCCGGAGCCTGAGCGTGAGATCCCAGTCGGTGAATTTGGTGTCTACGGCGAGAGCAAAAAACTAGCCATCATCACCTACGGCAACGGTACCTATCTATCGCGCCAGGCCGTGCACGAGCTCGAGACTAAACATAAGCTCAAGGCTAAGATTATTGACCTGAGGTGGCTAGCTCCGCTCAATGCTGAGGCCATTGCCGCAGCGGTGGAAGATGTCAAAGCCGTCTTGATCGTGGACGAATGCCGGCGCACCGGTTCCCAAAGCGAAGCTCTGGTGACGCTGCTCGTGGAGCACATGAAGAAGCTGCCGCGGATCCGCCGCGTCACGGCGGAAGACTGTTTCATCCCACTCGGCCGCGCGGCGACGGTGCTACTGCCGAGCAAGGAGGCCATCGTGGCGGCTGCTTTGGAGATTTCCGCTTAGAACTGCGTGCTCCTTAGTCCTAAAACTTGCGAAACGGACCAAAACATATGCGTAAAACTGCAGTAGTCATATGCCCAGGACGAGGCACTTACACCAAGACCGAGCTCGGTTATCTGAACCGCCACCGTCCGCGGGTAGACAATTTTCTTAGTCGGCTAGACTCGCGGCTCGCGGCTTTGGGCGAGCCCACGGTCAGTGCTCTTGATGGTGCCAAGACCTTTAGTCTAAAGACGCATACGCCTGGCGAATACGCTTCGACCCTGATTTATGCCTGCTCGGCGGCTGACTTTATGGCCATTAGCCAAGACAAGATTGAGATCGTTGCCGTCACGGGTAACTCGATGGGGTGGTACACGACCCTGGCCCTTGGAGGATCTCTCGACGAGGCCGGTGCGTTCTCCCTGATCCACGGCATGGGCAGCATGATGCGCGGCGGTATCATTGGTGGGCAGCTGATTTACCCTGTGGTCGACGAGGATTGGCGTTATGCCCCAGAGCGTGCCGCCTCGCTCGCCAAGGCCTTGGCCGATGTTCAGGCGACGCCAGGGTGTGAGGCGCATCCCAGCATACACTTTGGTGGTTACGCCATCATCGGTGGCAACGAACCAGCGCTGCAGCTTCTGATGAAAGCGCTTCCACCAGTGGACGACAACAAATACCCGTTTGTCCTTGTGAATCACGCGGCCTTTCACACGCCCCTTTTGAACGGCATCTCTGAACGCGCCTTTGCCACATTTGGCACGGATATATTTCAGGCTCCTAAGTTGCCGCTGATCGACGGTCGTGGTCACATTTGGCAGCCATACAGCACAGATCCTCGTGAATTACGCGCGTACACACTCGGCCATCAGGTGTATGCAACCTATGATTTCAGCCGTGCAGTGTCTGTCGCACTTAAAGAATTTGCCCCTGATTACCTGATCTTGCTCGGTCCTGGCGCCACATCTGGCGGTGCTATCGGTCAGATACTGATCGAAAATCGGTGGCTTGGTCTTGAAAATAAAGGTGATTTTACGCGCCGCCAGGCGGCGGAGCCATTCTTGGTGGCGATGGGACGCCCGGATCAGGCCCCTTTGGTGGTATAGGAACACCTGCATTTTACATTTTTTTTACGCCCTGTGGCTTGTAAACAGGCTGATTCGCATCTTTATTAGCAAGCAGTGCGATCAAGAACGTGAACCAAGCGAAGTCCCTGGTTGTGACGCGTCACAGCGTGGGGTATGACACGGGTCACGTCTATGCTCGTCGCAGCAGTGTTCCCCCCAACTGAACGTATTCGAGCTTTTGGAGAGCAAGTTATGGCGCACACCCGGGCGACGCCTAGGGCCACTCGCGGGACAAATCCGATTGCTATGGCAGTCGACATCCTCGGCGCAGTATTACTTGCGATTTATGGACTCATTCTTGGGCCACTCGGTGTGCTGCGTGGCCCCATCGTGATCGAGAGAGCCGTATGGTACATGTGGGTGCTCGTGCCTCAGGGACTCATGGCGCGGTCGATTCGCGCTGCCATCGATTGGCGTCTCGGACATTTTGATTCCGCCATTGCACAGCTCGAGGGCCTGGTGGGTGCGACCGAGGATTATACGCGCGAGCGCCCTAATTCACGCGTACGTCGTCGTGTGCTCGAGGACTTTTACACGGTGCTTACCCGAGCCTATCTGCACGCGGGACACATCGATGATGCGATGTTGGTGGTGATCCGCGCTAAAAAGAGTATGTCCATCGATCGCCTGCCGGGCTTGGCCGAGCTTGATGCCAAAACGGCGCATCTCGTGCGCGCCGGGTTAGCGGCCGGCCGCTTACTGGACGGACAGGGCCTAGCGACAATGTTTGTGAAGTCCAATCAGCCCGCTCCCCCGGCGCCGGCAAGTCCGTCGCCGCCGCGCCCGCAGTCTCCGGTCTCGTCGCGCCGCCAGGGTGCGACGCGTGGACCGGGAGGACCGGTCAAACGCGGTCCGCCGCCGTCAACGGCGCCTGGAGCTCATCCGCAGCCATCAAAGGCGGAGGTTGAAGCCAAAGTGATACCGTTCCCGCGCCAGGAGCACCCAACCCCATGACGCGCGCCGATCTGAGGTCCGACACGCTTACGAAGCCGACCGATGCCATGCTTGCTGTCATGATGGCAGCAGAGGTCGGTGACGATGTCTTTGGTGAGGACCCCACAGTGGCTAGGCTCGAGGCCGAGACGGCGCGCATCCTCGGCAAAGAGGCGGCGATGTTTGTTCCGTCGGGAACCATGGCCAACCAGATCGCCATCCAGCTGCACACGCGTCCTGGCGATACCGTAATCGCCGAAGAGGGCGCCCATATTTTGCGTTTTGAGGCTGGCGCTGCTGCCGCTTTGGCTGGTGTCCAGATCGAATGTGTGCCGCGGGCCGCAGCCCTGGCCGATGATGTACTGATAGCAAACTTTAGGCCGGAGTCTCTGCATACCTCGGCCACTGCGCTACTTGTGGTCGAGAACACCCATAACGTCGGAGGCGGGCGGGTCCTGAGCCTTGCAGCCATGGAGCGTATTGGCACCACAGCCAAGAGCTTAGGTCTGGCTGTCCACTGTGACGGGGCGCGGCTTTGGAATGCTGCGGTCGCTCTGGGCACCAGTGAGGCTCAGCTGGTGGCGCACTGCGATACGGTGGCTGTTTGTTTGTCCAAAGGTTTGGGTGCGCCCGTAGGCTCCGTGCTGGTCGGCAGCGCGACCCACATGGTGCGTGCCCGCAAATTGCGCAAACGCGCCGGCGGCGGTATGCGCCAAGGCGGTTATCTTGCGGCTGCCGGACTATATGCCCTCGCACATCATCGCTCACGGCTTGCTGCGGATCATAGAGCTGCCGCCCGCATGGCTGCTATCCTGCGTGAAGCTGTTGGCAATGGTTGTCCGCTCGAGGTGATGTACCCCGACCCAGGGACTAACATGGTCTATGTCCGGTTGACTCAAGGCTCCGCACTGGATCACGAGCGGGCGTTAGCCAAACGCGGGGTCCGCATGATCGCTATGGGTGGTGGCTGGTTGCGGGCCGTTTTCTATCTCGGAGTCGATCAGTCGGCGGCTGAACTGGCAGCATCAGAGTTGGTCGCGCTGTCGACGGAGCTGCGCCGGTAAGTGATGATCGTCAGGTCATCGGGCTTGGATGGTTCGCCGTCCTCGGCGCTGGTCATGCGGGCATGGCAAGCATCGACAAGCTTGCGATTCACCGCCAAGAGCTGGCTGCTGCGGCAGCTGTCGGCGATCTCCTCGCTGCGCAAATTATCAAAAAGTCCGTCGCTGGCGATGATCACGGTGTCTTTGGGCGACAAATCGATAGCCGTGCCGATTTCGATATGCATCGCATCAAAGCCGATCAGGTTGGAAACTAGATGCAGCTCCTCGTGCATGATAGCGTCTTGTTCTTCGATAAATCCGGCCTCAACGCCGTAACCGACCGGCGAATGCGACATGGTCTTTAGCTTTATTTTACCTGTATGGCCGATCACCATGATTTGTGAGTCGCCGACATGATAGGTGCGCAGCCTTTTGCCCTGAATCTCAGCAATGGCCAGGGTTGTCGCGGCACCAAGTCCGAGCTTTTGCACCTCGCGGTTGGCCTTTTCAATGGCGTCCAGAATCGCCGTCCTTAGCTCCAGGTTTTTCTTACTTGCTGCTCGTAGTGTGGCGCGGATGGTTTGGACGGTGATCTGCGACGCCTGAGCGCCATCGGGGAGCCCCCCCGCACCGTCTGCCACCACGAGTACCCCCGTATCCTCGGAGTAGGGGATGATGGCGCAGCTGTCTTCGTTGACCTCGGTAGAGTCGGGCGCCCTTTGCGTAAATACCGCCGCTAAACCTGGCCCCAAGGGGTGGAGCTGGGCCTCGGTGCAGTCGGTGCCAGTGTATACCTGTGACTTCAGGTCCATGGTAGATTTTCCAAATGGAGGCGTAAGTCTGCAGCATGGCGGAAACGGTGGGCACCCTTGCGGCGCGGCTGGCAGAGAGTCCTCACGGCGTTGGGTAGGGTAATAAAGGCCTTGTTACCGCCGATGATGTTTTGAAAGATGGCAAGAAGTGCTTCGACGTCTTCGGCTAAATCGTCTGTCTTGGTCTGCAATCCTGGCTTGAGATCGATGAGCTTAGCCTGAAAGCCAAGGCCGCGCCGACGCACCAGAACGTTGTCGGGGGCCACATCGCCATGGGCCTCACCGAGGTTGTGGACCTGCTCGACCCCGAGAGCGAGGGCATGCAAGAGATGTAGCCCCTCAAAAGCAGAAAGCCGCCCACCGGGTTGTCTGGCGACAAAGCGGGGCAGTTCTTCACCACGAAAATAATCCGATACCAAAAATGTCACATCCCGCCCATCCACGGAGATGGTTTCCTGGGTGCGGTACTGAAACTGAATGTCACATTGGCGGAGGCGGTGCATTTTCATCGCGCAGGCCCCAGCGATGCGATTTTTGGGATCTAGCGCTGGGGAGAAAAACTTGGCGGTGCGCTCGATACCGGTGGCCTGCTCGCTCAGTAGGTAGAGTTCACCGCTGGCCCGGGCGCTGACGCGGCTCACGACCTGGTACTTGCGGGCGAGTACCTGGCCTGGGGCAAAGTTAAAGCTGGCGCCGGCGCGGTGGCTGTTGGGCGTCGTAGTCATAAGTGCTTTCCCCTCAAGGTCTTTTCCATCACTGGGATGATAACAAGAAGAACGCGGGGTTGGTAGGGGGACCGGGACGGAAAGCGCGCCAAGATGAATGGAAGACTGGATTTTTTATAGTTGCTGACATATAGAAATTCATCCTGAGATGGCGTTACTGGCTGGAGTGAAAGGAAGCTGCAAATGACGATTCGCGTGGGTATCAACGGTTTTGGACGCATCGGTCGCACGGTCATGCGTGCGGTTCTGGCAAGTGGCAACAACGATATTGAGGTCGTACACATTAACGACCTGACTGATACAAAGACGCTGGCGCACATGCTCAAATACGATAGCGTCCATGGCACTCTGGCCGCTGATGTGACGGCGTCCGACGGTGCACTGCGTGTTAATGGGCGTGAAATTTCGGTTTCGGCGATCAAATCCCCGGCTGAGTTGCCTTGGGCTGCCAAGAAGGTGGATCTCGTCTTTGAATGCAGTGGCATCTTCACTAACCGTAAGGATTGCGAGCTGCACCTTAAGGCTGGCGCTCCTAAAGTTCTAATCTCAGCTCCGGCTAAGGACGAGGATCTGACTGTAGTGATGGGTGTCAACCATCACAAACTCGACAAAACAGTGCATAAAATCGTCTCTAACGGTAGCTGCACGACCAACTGCTTGGCTCCTGTCGCTAAAGTGCTGAACGACAAGCTGACCATTAAGCGCGGTTTAATGACGACGATTCACTCGTACACCAACGATCAGCGCATTCTTGATTTACCGCATAAAGATCTGCGGCGTGCTCGTGCAGCTGCGGTCAGCATGATTCCGACCTCGACTGGTGCAGCCAAAGCCATTGGTCTCGTGTTGCCTGAACTTAAGGGTAAACTGGACGGTCTCGCAGTACGAGTGCCGACGCCTAACGTCTCGGTGGTCGATGTCACCTTTGAGGTCGAGCGCTCGACGACTAAGGAGGAGATCAACCAACTGCTGCGCGATGCCGCCGCTGGTCCGCTTAAGGGTGTTCTGGCAGTAAGCGATGAGCCTTTGGTTTCAACTGACTTTAATGGCAATCGCCATTCGTCTATAGTAGATGCCGAGCTGACTTCGGTCATGAATGGGAACCTGGTTAAGATACTCTCGTGGTATGACAACGAGACTGGCTTTAGCTGGCGGATGTTGGATGTCGCTAGACTCCTCGCCTAAGCGAGGTGACTGTTCTAGCGCGGCGCGAGTCTTAGCAGTTCATGGTCAACACTAAGTAGGTGATGGATGAGCAAGGATAGTAACAAGTTGGTGACGCTGACCCGCAAGGAGGTTTTAGAACTTCTTGCCGAGAGTCGTGACCTCAGTGAGCGTGATATTCGGAAGGCCAACCTCATTAAGATCGACTTTTCGAATTGCGATCTGCGAGGCACCAACTTTTCCTATTCAAACCTGAAGGACTGCAGCTTTAAAAATGCAGACTTGAGTGGTGCATCTCTTTGGAACGCCAACCTCGAGGGCGCCGACTTCACCAACGCCAATTTAGAGGATGCCGATCTCGATTACGCTAAGTTGCGTGGAGCCATTCTCTTCCATGCCAACATCAGGCGTGCATCGCTGCCGACCGAGCTGATCCCACGTGAGGATATTTTGGCATCGGTCGATACAGGCTGCCGCGTTGGGGCCAAGTCCTAAAGACTTAGGGCCTAGAGGACGCGCTGCTGGAGCTAGATCATGAACTCGAGCTCAAGTACGTACGGAGTTTTTCAGAGTCCGTGCTACCTGAGCTCGATGTAATTTGGCTGGAGAATGCCTCGAGTTGGCTCGCGGCCGCTGCCGCAGCTGCTTGACCTCCTCCGTCATCGCTGCCCGAGGTGCCGAGTAAAGTGATGGCGGCGGATAGATTGCCGAGAATTGCCAGAGCGTCTTCCTCTGTCATAGAGGCAAGGTCGCTCGCAGTGAGAGTGCCGTCACCAGAGGTATCCAGTTTTTTGACATGAAGCACCATCGATGCGGTCATGAAAATCGCACCTTTGAACAGATCTCCTGGCTGCCTGCTGGTCGCATCAATTTGGTCAGTCAGGATACTGACAGCCAAATCTATGTCATCGAGCACCGTCTGCGTTGGTGATGGCAGCAGCGAAAACATAGCTGTGAAGCTTGACGACGATCCCGATGAGGCTAGAGCCAAACTACTGCTATTGCTACTGCTTGAATCGGTACCCATGTTGAGCGCCAAGTACAATGGATCCACGCCGGCACGCTGCGCATAGGCTGTAGCTAGTATCGAGAGATACTGTGCATTGCCTGGACTTCCCTCTAGCGCGCTAGTGAGGATCGATATCGCCGCATTAGGGTCATCATTTTCCAGCTCGCGGCAGGCTTCAGCGGCCGGGTCAATCTTGCGCAATCCAGAAAATATGCTCTGACCACAGCCCGCAAGCGTGATCATCATTGCGGCGGCTGTGGCTTGGCGGGATAGTTTTTTTAGATTGATGCCAAGTGATTTCATACCTTGATCTCCTTAAAAGCCAGCGATGAGGCGCAAGAAGTAACGACGATCGGGCCTCAGTCCCAAGTAGTCTGAAGCTTCCTCAGCATAAGTGCCTACATCAAGCCTCAAGACATAGATGTCAGTGTAAAACCCAAAAGTGGGGTAGCCTTGGTTTAAGCCTCCGGTCAGACCGATGCGATTCCACACCGAAATTTCGGCCCCGAGGTGGGTGCGCTCGTAGGGGTTTTTGTGGTGTCGGCCAGTGATGTCCTTATAATCAAAAAGTAGTTTGACTTTGCTCTGCAGTGTGCCTGGTTCCAGCGAAAGTCCAAGGTTGATTGTTTGCAGAAGGTTTAAGTTCTGTTCGGTGGTTTCCTTGGGTTTGATTTGGGTGTCGCCAATATCATTGAAGACGAGGCCTAAACTGGGATTCATTTTGCCGCCAATTTTGTACATCAGGCCTACGTCGGCACCGCTACCAAAGCCGTAGCCAAGAAACTTGCTCTGATCGTCGAGTTGCGCCTGGATCGTATCGATATCGGCAGCACTTGCGGTGACGCCGCCGCGTGCCCTTTGCAGGTATTTGGTAGTGACTCCGACTAAAAGATGGTCTCCCAGAAATTTCTCCGCCAAGGTGAACGTGGCTCCCAAGGTTTGGTCTGCCTGAGCGTCGATCGCCTGGAGGCCGCCTGAGTCAGGGTCGTTAAAGGCCACGAGCTTGAGATGACTGCTGGCCACAAGACCGAGGGCTGCGCGTCGCAGCACGAGCCCCGTAAAATTTTGCAAGCCAATGCTGATGGGCTTACCGATGTTGTTCTTGACCGTATCGACGGCACTCGATGTCGAGTTGGAGAGTGATTTGGCAACGTCACGGACACCCTGCGAAACCTCGAACTGAGGGGAAAATAGCACAGTCTTCTTATAAATCCCGGTGCCTTGAGCAATCCCTGCGGGGTTATAGAAGATCGCGTCCTCGCGATCAGCTTCGGCGATCCCCGTATCGCCACGACCGAGAAAGTAGGCGCTGCGGTAAACTGATTCCCCAATTTGCGCGGGTTCGGCAGCATAAAGACGCGGCGAGACGGCAATACTGGTCAGCCCAAATATGATGCAACGTAAAGTCGATTGTAAGGTCGATGCATGGCGCATGAGGTACATCCTACCGAGAGTTCGATGACAATATTCTTTGTCGATCGCCTCATCGGTAGGACAGGGGAAAACCTGACAAAATGCTTGCCTTGGCGCGGCATTTTGCCGTGCAATTGCTCGTGATCGTGACGCCTAAGCTGTCATGACCAATGACACAAAGTTCGCGCTATTGCGCTTTTGGCAAATGCAGGCGCTCATAGGCGCACATCGATCCCTACCACCGCTGCTGGCTCACTGTGCCAGCAGTTTCTCAATGTCGGGTCCTAGACTCTCTGGTGTGGTCTGTGGTGCATAGCGATCCACAACTTTACCACTGCGATCGACTAGAAACTTGGTGAAGTTCCATTTCACCGCCTCGGTGCCAAGGAGCCCAGTTTGCTCCCGCTTAAGGTAGTTGTAGAGCGGGTGTGCCTGGTCACCATTAACCTCAACCTTGGAAAAGATCGGGAAACTGACAGGGTAATTTAAGCTGCAAAATTGCTTAATCTCCGCTGATGACCCTGGCTCTTGATTGCCGAACTGATTGCAAGGAAAGCCGAGGATGACAAGCCCGCGCTCTTTGTACTTCTTGTAGAGCTCCTCCAGTCCTGTGTACTGGGGCGTGAAACCACATTTACTCGCGACATTAACGACAAGAACTACTTTGCCCTTGAATTCAGCCATCGAAACATCTTTGCCATCGAGAGACTGAGCCGAGAAATCGTAAAAAGAAGCGGCCATGGCAGTGTCCTTTGCACTTAGGGTGGGGAGCATGAGAAAAACAGCACAGATGCCAATGTACAAGTTACGGGCCACAGCTCTCAACATCTTAAGCACCCTCTTTACGGTTTCTCGTGATAAGTAATCTCCGCTACGGAATTTAGCTTATCCCCGTGCGAGCTCACTGTCATGACAGTAAATTTATTTAGCGCCGCGCCTCCCGGCGTACCGACTAACTCAAACGGTGCGGAACGCCACACGAATCGATCGGGAGCATCTTTGCGCTGATCCATCGCTTCGATGGTGATTTCAGTGGTACCCGCTGGGTTCTCCAGGCTGCCTTTGGTGTCCTCTAATTTGATCTTAATAGGTATGGTACCGAGGCGTTTCGCGGCATTCACTAAGTCGGCCGCTCCGCTCGTTACGCGCACTAGCCCGGCATCTCCGGTGATCTGCTCAAGATAGCCGCGCGGGTTGCTCGCCTGATCACCTTTGTAGCCAACAAACAGAGCGTAGAGACTAGTGTCAGGTATCGTCCGTAAGGCCTGCGCCGCAGCGACTCCTGATGCTTTGGGATCTGTCCCACCGACGGTGGGTGAGCCGTCCGAGATAAGATAGACGACTTTCTGACCGGGCGTCGATGCTAGTTGCTGCTGGGCAGTTTGCAATGCCGCCGCGTAATTGGTGAAGGCAAAGCGTCCATCGGAACCGCAGAAGACTTCGGGTTTGAGGTTCGCCTTCAGCTGATCCATGCCGCCAACTGGCACCTGGACGCGCGCTCCGGAGGAGAACCCGACCACACCCGCCTTTACGTTAATGAGACTGAGCTTGGCGTAGGCATCGACGAGGCTTTGGGCAGCCTGCAGCCGGCCACAGGTGCCGTTGGTGGTTTTATCGTTCGGACCTTCGTTGGGTGCACCTTCCATGGATCCCGAGTGGTCAATCAGGAAGAGGACGGTGACGTCACCCTGGATTTTGGCTGTTGGACAAAACTCACCAGCCACGCGCACTTTGGAGCCCTTTTTGCCGAAGAATTCAGATTTAAAAAGCCCCGCATCGCCGCCGTTTTCGGTGCACGTCAGCCACAAGAGGCCATCGGTCTGCGAGACTATACTGTCGTTGGGCCCGGGGCCGTCGCCGCCACCTCCGTTAGCTCCTGGAGCGCCGCCGGGGCCGTTGCCCGGATTATCACCGCCGCCACCGCCAGGACCACCGTTTCCGCCTGGTCCATCCACGGTGATCGTGACTTCCGAGCGTCCGAGTAAGGCATCGACGGCATTGCGCACCTCGGGTGTAACCCACCCTGATTTTTCTACCTCGCTGGTTGGTGGTGTGCCGTAGGGAAGTTGCTCCTTGGTGGCGTCGGCTCCTTTCGGTCCACTGTTGGTGAGAGCCGGGTCGGTTTGCACTACTTGCTCGCCGAAGTTGGTCTTACCGCAGGCTGCCAATGTGGCAGCTAGTCCTAATCCGACCATAAACGTCGAGCGTTTGTGACTTACACCTAGTGCACGTTTCAGCATGGCGTGATCCTCTAGTTGGCGTGAGCTGGAATCGATAGTCCCAGACTCTCAATCTGGTGACTTCAACGACTCCGGCGAGGCTGTCGGTTGGTAAATAAAAAAACTTTAGATAAATGTAGTTAAAGTAGAGGAACTTACTGATCGTACGGGGGATTTGACTTAGCCTCACCACCAGCGTGTGATGCCGACGTCTCGCTCGAGGTGACGCACCCCATCGATTTGACATCCGTCAAACGTCTAAACAGTCAGCCGATGATTACGCGTCTGAATGGATGAAGGGGTCCCTTGTTGGGACCCCTGAGCTCTGACCACCTAAGGTGAAACGATTTGTGAAAGGATAACCTAAGGATAAGACAGTACGTGCGGTACTAACAGAAACGGGAAAGGACAGTAACTAAATGCAGCGGTAGAGCTTTTCGAGAAACCATAAAACCATTCATAACTATTTTTCTCTAAGACTCTGCTAAGTAACCAGGGCTCCTAGCAGATACAACCGTTAGTGCAAGCCTGATGCCAAACTCGCTCTCGGTCGCCCCATCGGTCTGCTTGTTAGTCACAGCTGATATACAAGTGCGCGGAGACTCTAGTGAATCTGCTACTCAACATCCGGGTGGTGGGACCTCGATTGTACGCGGAGGGTTCTACAACCCTGCCCCCAGCATGTCAACTCTTAATACAGATTAAATTGCAAGCACAAAGGAGAGCGGCTCCCGGAGCATGATGCTTCGGAGATCTTTAGCCAAATCAGCTAGTTGAGGTATACCAGCCTGAACCATCGATTGTAGGTAGGTGGCACTACGGAGGATCAGTGACATGACATCACCTGTGCCGTAGTGTTCATGGGTGGTATTGGCTATCAAGTCTTTCCACGGCATCCCTTGAATCCATTCCCGCACCACATAGCCGGCTGCCGGGTTATACTCCCGAATCACTGGATAGGTACGCTGCCGGAATGGTGGATCGTAAACCTCCGGAAATAATTCATAGGGATACATCTGCAGCAACATGTCTTCGACACCGTACTCGCCAAATGGCAGGCGGTAGCGGGCGTCTGTGCCTGGCTCTTTGAAGCGCGCTAAGGTCATCGAGGCAGCAAGTTCAACGGCGCGGCTGAGATTATCCGGAGTAATTTGCCGATCAGCGATGAGGCGCGCCATGACCAGGCCCCCCGCCTGCGGAAAATACCGCGCAATCGAGCCAAAGTTACTGAGGGACTCGTCGGCATTGAGGGCGCCAATTTTATGCAAATGCACGTGTAGTGCTGCGAGTGATCCGGCGCTCTTGGCTTTCAGAATCGGATGACATTTAGCGCGCAGACGACAACCTGTGCATGGGGACTCCTGCTTGTTCCAGAACGCAGCCACCGCGGCTGCTGGTGAGTCACAGGGAAGATCCCTTTCGCTCAGTTTTTTTACAAGGCGAGACTTCGTCATGAGGCTGAGGTCTATACCCTGGTCCGTGAAACGCCTAAAACTCTTGCTGTAAAAATTCTCGATCGCGCGCAGGCTAAATCCGCGCCCCACCAAGCCAAGAAATGTCGTAGGATCGCTACGCAGGCGCGACGTGATACGATCACGCTGCGCGTTACCAAGGCGCTTATAGGCCACAGGCGAAGGCCAAAGACTGAAACCAACGGCGTCTTTGCCGCGTCGGCCTGCACGGCCTAACATTTGCAGAACCTCGGAGGGTGCGTAGTCTGTAAATCCTAACTCGCCGGGTCGCTGATAATCGGCGATCAGGGCTGATCTGACCGAGAAGTTGATGCCTAAACTGAGGCCCATCGTCGCCGCGCAAAAACGCAGTAGGCCGTCTTTGACTAAAGCCTCGACCGCCATGCGTGCGGGGGCCGCTAAGCCCGAGTGGTGATAGCCAACGCCGTAGACTTGTAGCATCTGTCTGAGCTGCGGAGAGATGAACGAAAGGCCGCGAAACTCCTCTTGCGAGGCAGCAAGCGAGGCGCCGATACGCTCGGCCTCCTCTGGCGATAAAGGCGATAAGTGACGACAGATCATAGCTGCCATGGTCTCGCAGGCTAGACGGCGCCCACAGTAAACGATGGTCGGTGTGAGGCCTAGAGCCATCAGCCCTTCCGCGCGCTCCGCAATGGTCTCTTGGCGCACGGGTGCATCAGGCCTGCCGGGCTGCGGCGGCCGCATCGACCCCGATGGTAGCGTATTTGGCAGGAGCCAATGACCACCGTGGAATACCAGATCGACGAGAGGCACGGGACGTTTTTCCGTGCGCACCAAGCGGCAAGGGCGATGGGGGTGAATCTCGCGCAGCCACTCTGTAAACTGCTCGGCGTTTGCCACCGAGGCCGATAGCAGCAGGATCTGGCAGCCTTGCGGCGTTAAGATCAGAGCCTCTTCCCAGCTGCTACCTCGGCTCTCGTCCTGGAGATAATGGTATTCGTCAAACACAACTAACGTGCGTCCGAGGTCCGGCTCGACGCCAAGCAGGGAGTTGCGGTAACTCTCGAGTGTGGCGACAACAATAGGCGCGTGCAAATTTTCTTTGATATCGCCGGTGGCGATCCCCACGTTCTCCGAGCCAAACATGGCGCGAAATTCGCGCAATTTGTCATTGGAAAGACTTTTGACCGGGGTTGTGTAGGCAGCGCGAAAGAGTGGATCGTTTAATTTCGCGCGGAAAAAAACCTCAACAGCACGCGTCTTGCCGGCCGTTGTTGGTGCATCCACCACCACCGATTCACCAGCCATCAGTGCCGCCAGCACTTGCTCCTGCCACGGATCTAGGGCTATTTCCCCCGTTGCTTGGCGGGTGGGTGGCGCGATAGCAGCATCGAGCCACGCACGAATTTGCGCTTCTGTCTCCGCCTTGGCCTTGGCCGTTGCAGGATTAACGTGCTCAGAATCACGTCCACCGTCACGCCTGCCCGGTCGCGCGAAGTCGCTCTCGGATTTGGCAGATTTGCGCCGGTCGTGGCGGTTATCACGCGAGCTGCGAGAACTGCGGGAGCCCTGGGAACTCGGGGAACTCTGGGAACTGCGGCGACGTTTACTCACGCCTTACTTGACTCCGAGCGACTGACCAGCATCGTTGCTAGCGTCACAACCTAACACGCGTTGGTATTCCAGTCCAACCTAGCCTCGACCCAGCCTCAACCTAGCTTTGCCGATTCAGGAGAGCGTCAAGCTGAGCTGCTACGAGGCCTATGGCGCCACTAGTGTCGATCACGGCATCTGCGAGTTCGGCTTTTTCCTTGGCCGGCATTTGCGCGGCTAGCACGCGGTCTGCCTTGGCGCAATCAATCTGATCCCGCGCCATCAGGCGCTGCTTCTGCGTGGATGCCGCGCAGTAGGTCGCCCACACGGCACGAAACGCCTTCTCCTGACCAGTCTCCAAA
The DNA here is from genome assembly GCA_016874735.1 of Deltaproteobacteria bacterium. Classification (NCBI taxonomy): domain Bacteria; kingdom Pseudomonadati; phylum Myxococcota; class Myxococcia; species Deltaproteobacteria bacterium. Next base: position 17,099 of record VGTI01000029.1, on the reverse strand, counting down.
ATAAGCGAGGCTTCGTAAAAGCAGAGCCTGGGATCCTCATTCAGGTGCAGCTTCTCGACCTCGGCCACCAAGGCTGCACGGATAAGTGGGTGCGTCATGGCCTCCAGATCGCGCCTGGCGCGCTCGTCGTGGAACACCAACTGTCCGAGTAAGGGGCGATTGAGACGACCTTCCTCATCGAGCACGTCTGTACCAAAGCGATTTACAATGGCCGCTAGACCGGGCGATCCCGGTGCGGTCACTTGGCGGGCAAGCTGATCAGCATCAATCACCGGGTAGGAGAGTTGTCTCAGCATGCGTGCTACGGTTGATTTGCCGGTGGCAATGCCTCCGGTCAGTGCGATGCAATACCGCTTGATGAGTTCCTGCGGACTCAATACCGACCTCTCCCCAAAACATGTCTCCCCACAAACAGGCAGTGCGCCTTGATGATCGGCCCTAAAAACGCCAGTCCAAGTTCACGGTCAGGGCGGGCTCTACTACCGACTGGAGGCCATTATAATGTGGGGCTACGTCAAATCGCCACTTAAAGCCACTATCGGTGGCAATTTCATCGTCGTAGGTGTTCTCGGCGGCAGTTTCGATAGCGGGCGATTCATTGAGACTAAAGCCGCGCCGTTTCTTCTTCTTGGCCGTCTTAGTAGGGGTGTCTAAAAAGGCCTGGATCACGCTCAGGCCATAGGCGGCGCCAGCTCCGATGAAACCGTAAAGTTTGTACTGATTAATCGTTAAAACATTGGCCCGGCCAGCTTGTACGTATTCCTCGCAGGCATCGAAGTCTTCATCTGTTGCGTCGGTGCAGTTGTTGGTCTGGAAATCGTTGATTTCCTTGGTTCTCTTCTCGGCGGTTTGGTAGTTCAGAAAGCCATAGGCAGCGCTGCCCACCTGCGCACCAAGGAATGCGATACCAAGCAGTGGACGGCCATTGACGAATTGTCCAACGCCTAGAGGCAGCAAATACATGGCGACGTTGGCGTTGCCCTTGCTGCCAGATCCACTGCCGCCGCCACTGCCACTACGGCCGCCGCGGGAGCCACTACTCGCTGGGGCGCCAAAGCCTGGGTCACCGAGGCTTTCTGGCGACATCGATGGCTCCGGTGGCGGACCTCCACCGCCGTCAAAAGCACTAGGACTACCCCCGGGATCGCTGTCGATACTCGGAGGTGGTGGTAGTGGTTCGTTGGCCGGCATGGGGGCCGGGCTCATGTCGGGGGATCCGTAGTAAGAGGGTGGCGCCTGCTGAATAATCACCTGGGGCGCCTGCGGATAGTAGGATGGTGGTGGGTAGTACCCCGGAGGCGGGTAGGGCGCGGCCTGCTGCGGGTATCCCATCTGTCCATAGCCCTGCATCGGGTAGCCCATTTGTGGCGGATAGCCCTGAGGCATCATAGCTTGGGGGTGTGGTTGCTGTGCCATCTGCGGCGGCGTGCTTGGCGCTTGCGCAATGCGTGGGCCAGACTGCACAGGTGGTGGTGCCTGGGTTACGGGAGATTCACCGAATAGGTCATCCTTGGGCGCGGCCGCTCGCGATTTTCCTGCCAGCGCTCGTCTACCGCCATTCTTGGACTTGGCCCCACGAGCGCCCGCCGCGACAGCAATGCCCAAGTCGTCCTCGGCAGGAGTGGGCGGCGCCTTCGGTCTTGGTGGGGCTTTGGGCTGAATTTTATCAAGATTGATGTTGACCGCATTGTCGGCGTCTTTAGTGATGTTGATGCGGACTTTTTTCGGTTTGAATCCTGGCTGCGCCACTTCGACGAGGACCTTTCCTGGAGAAGTGTTGATCCGGTTATTGACCTGGCCAGCAATGATTCCATCGATAAAGACGTTGGCCCCTTTGTTAGTGGAGTTGATGATTAAAAAGGTCTGTTTCAGTAAATTGCCTTTGGAGTCGGTTGCTCGGCGAGCAGCCATTTTCATGGCACCGGGACTTGCGGGAGCCTTTTTCGCAGCGGTGGCGGCGGGTTTAGGGGAACTTGCCCGAATCTTATTGAAGAAGCCGATGACGCCGTCGTCGAGCACTTCATTTGCGCTGATCAGAGTGGCAGGATCAGTCGCCAATGCCATTTTGAAGCTTTGCGTCGCGCCGGCTCGGTTGTTTTGCATGAATTGGCAAATACCGAGTAGTTTATAGGTACTGGCTAATTCACGCGGCGCCATGCGCGTGCCAAGAGCACCGCGCAGTATCTTTTCGGCTCCGGCAAAGTCGCCCTGTTGGTAGCGATCGAGGCCGCTTGTATAGGCCGATGCGCCTGCCGTAGTCGCGACTCCGAAAGACCCCAAAGCAATCACCCAAGAACTCGTAGGCACGCACATGCCCAAGGACAATACACACGCGATCAGGCGACGCAGGATATTACCTGCTAGGCCCGTAGGCCTTGCCCTTAAGTGTCGCTGTGTAAAGGTCGTCTGCAGAGTTCTTGCTCCTAGTTAGTTGCGAAAGTCGGCGTTGAATGTGAGCTGCCCTTCGTTGCCATTAATGACGAGCTCGCGCTCTTTAAACTCGGTGCCCCGTTCGATTCGTAAGTAATAGCGTCCTGGGATGAGGCTGATCGGCCTCATCCCAGCCCTTACGAGTGAAATTTGCGTGGCATTGGTACTCAGGTTGCGTAGCGTGAACTGAGCGGGTTCCAAATTACTCCTTACTGTAAGCAGGACCACAGGTTGATTAGCGTTGGGTTCCATCCCGCCCAGCGCAACGCGGGGCAGGGTCAGGACTTCTTCTGCTGAGAGATCAATGGCGCGACGATAGGTGGTATATCCGGCGCGCCGTAGCTCGAGTGTATGGTGCCCAGATGCAACCGAAATGGGGCCGCTATCAGCTGTTCGGTCTATTGTGGTCCCGACGCGTTTACCGTCGATAAAAATTTCAGCGGCAGGCTGTGAACTAACGATGACGCGGGCACGTGTGCGCATCGCTATAAACCGCGTATCGAGTTTATCTGGAGCTGCCTGGCGCTCTCTATTTTCAATGGTATCGCCACGATCTGATCTTTCTGATCTTTCCGTTGCAGAAAGAGCACCAACTTCTGGCAGTTGATTGCCGTCCGTGTTGGTGGTCGTCTTTTGCATTTTCTTGCCGTCAACGGAGTCAAGTCTTCTGGGGGTGCCAGAGTCGATGGGAATCGGTACAGGCACAGCACGCACCACATCATTGCGTACTAGGTTGGGTGACTTGAGTTCAGGATTTCTGGCGTTTCTGCGCTTTTTACCGGTGAAGCGAACTGAGGGTTCCGGCGGGGATTTCTCCCTTGGTTTATCGTTGGGCGTTGTCGCTGCAGACGTGCCTGAGGCAGCGGATGGTGGCGTGCCTTTGGTCACCACTGCACGCGTCGGGGTGCCGTCGACACGCTGACGGGTCCCCTGGCGTGTCGCTCTGGCGCTGGCTCTTTTGCCCTGACTCCAACCGTCACTTTCGCTGCTAAAGGTAGTACTTTCCTCACCTAAACGTGGCTGAATCAGCATGATGCCCCAGACGCTGAGGATCGCCGTGGCCGCCATCAAAGTTACGCTGAGGCTATAGCTAAACCAAGTGCGTTGAGCTGGAATACTCGCGGCCACACGTCTTTGGTGCATGCGTAAAGCCGGATCGGCAACGGGCCGCTGCGGTCGAGGGCGTGGCGCCGCAGCTAGTTGCTGTGGCATGGCCGTCGGTATCGGTGCCACGGCTAAGCGCGACCGCGGTGGCGCCTCCTGTCTCTGTGCTGGCGCTGGAGCTCTTTGGCTCGGTTTAGGTGGAGCCGCCATTGCGGCTGCAGGCTTCGGCTCAATTGGTACAATCGGCTCTGGCCGCGGCGGTGGCATTTGAGCCACAGTTGGTGTTTTCGGCGCGTGGACCATGACCGTGTCGGCCCCGCGTAATCGTGATCTAAAGGTATCGGGATCCTTAGCACAGCGCTCTAGTTCGATATGGCTCTCGTTGAAGCCCATATCTCCCAGAGTTCCGTCGAGGATGGACCGGTATTCTTCCGCGCTCTGTGGTCTCGAGCCAACGTGCTTGGCCATGCCACGGACGATCAGGTCGTTCAGGACAAGTGGTAATGTTGGTACCAGGAAGCGTGGGTGAGTGAAGTTACCTTCCATGATCTTCAATACTACATCGTGTGTATTTTGCCCTAAAAATGGCAAACGACCTGTTACTAGCTCGTAGAACAAGATGGATAAGCTGTAGATATCGCTGCGCCAGTCGACATCGCGACCCCGTACTTGCTCGGGTGACATGTAACTCGGCGAGCCCATAAATGTCCCAGTGACGGTGATGTTAGATTTGCCGAGGTCTTTGGCAATGCCAAAATCCATTAAGATCACGCGGCCTTCGAAAGTCATCATGATGTTTTCAGGCTTGATGTCCCGATGAACGATTCCGTGATCGTGAGCTACGGCAAGACCCTTACACACCTCAGCAATGATGCAAGCCGCGATGACAGGGTGGAGCCATCGTTCATTTAAGTCCTGTAAATACTGGGCGATGTTTTTGCCTTGAATGACTTCTGTGACTATCCACAGACGTCCATCGTGATCGCCGGAGAAGTCATAAATTTTCACGATATTTGGGTGGTCTAGCGCGGAGATTGTTTGCGCCTCTGCCTGAAAGCGTTGGCGAATCTCAGGATTTCGTTCCATGTGTTCGTGCAAGACTTTAACGGCGACACGACGGCCGAGTTTTTCGTCAGTGGCAAGATAAACGTATGCCATCCCGCCCTCTCCAATGAGGTCGAGAATTCGGTAGCGATCACCGAGTAATTTGTTACGCATACGTTAGTACCTCTACGGTCAGGTCAGCCCTGATGTCCGCGTGGTACTTTTCGGGTAATAAACTGAATTTCTTGAGCGCTCACCGGTTGGGGTGGGCTTTTAGCTTGTCACTAGAAATCGTGGGCCAGCATGTCGTGAACTGATGAAAAACGCTTGAATGGGCTGTAAAAGCGCAAATTTGAAACGGCGCTCGTATAAACACAAGCATAATCGGCGACTTGATCAGCGAAACGACTGCGTTCTAAGCCAACTTTCATCAATTCACCCCAAACAGGATGCACCTTAGCCGCTCGCGCCTCAGTGAGTGACTTGATCTCCAGATCCAGCTTTTCCAAGCGGGCGGCGAGACGGCCAGCCTTGGCGGCCAATTTTTCTCGCTCTTTGCCGATCAATTGTGATTTTTTTGAATCCCCTCGTGCTTGGGATTCCTCCATGAGGCGCCCTTGCCACCGCAATTTTGAGCGGAGCACCTGGAGATCTTCGTCGACAATTTCGCGCTCCTGCATGCGCTCGTGAATCTCGGCTAAGGCGCGGCGCAACCCCTCTAACTTGACTAACTCAACACCAAGTTCTTCGATTATAAGCAAGGTTCGCCAGTTGACGGAGTGTTTGGATCTAATAATGTCACCGTAAATATGGTCGCCGACAAAGAGGATTTCATCTCCGCGAAATCCTGTCAGTTGTTGGAATGCTTTGGCATTACCACCCTGATAAATTGTGCGCGGTAGTAAAGGTCCTGACAGAGGTTTGATCGACGACTGCCCAGGATCTACCTCGTAAAACGGTTGGCTACCCGTGAAGAATCCCGGCTTACCGGCGCTGACTACAATGTACTCAAAATAGTTCTGCCAATTTGGGTAATCCTCAAGTTGGCCGTCGAGGATGAAACTCATCAAGGCACTGGTATAGTCCCAGCTCGAATTTGTTAGGAGGAAGAGAGACTTTCCCGCCTCAATCTGCTGCTGCAGCGTTAAAGCTAAGTATTTATCGCGCCGCACAAATTTTTCCGGGTTGGCGAGTACATGAGATTTTATCGATCCATCAGCATGACTTTGGTCGATAAAGCGCCTGAGGTCACTGTAGACTTCACGGAAGCTCTTGTTGATCTTGCCTGGATTGCGATTCATATAGTCGACTATTTCGGCAAAAAGCTGGACCTCACTCAAGGCGAAAAAAGTATCCATCGATAGTAAAGTGCCGGCCTTAAAGCTCTCGATGTTGTAAACACTACGGCGCACGTCTTTAGCTAGCCGGGTGTGACCATGATAGGCGATTTTCACGTATTTATGCCCGTCAACCTTGAGGACATTGCCGCGGTCCATGTCGACGAGTAAGCCTCGGATCAGTAGATTGGGATCAAAAGTCAGGCTGCCTAATTCTTCTGGATATCCGCTGGCAATGAATTTCTTCAAAGTCTCGCGAAAAGCAAGAGCCTCGAAAGCCTCACGATTATAGATCACCAACGTGTGATCCATGTCGTAACCAACGGCTCGGATGTTCCCCATGTTGAGCGATCTATTGACAAAAATTCGTTGCCATTTTTTTAGACGGCTCGTGTTACGGCTACTTGTAATTTTGGGCATTCAGCTCTCGAATTTGATGCCAACCTGGTGGCGTAAATGACCACTGACATCCATTAACTTACGTCGATAAACTATGCGACCAGCGCCCTTTTTATACAGTTCGCCGTCAACTAAAATGCGTAAATTACCAAGGTAGGTGTCTGGCTGGAAAAGCTGGGAATCAAATGTGGTGCGGAGCGATAGGCCCGTAGCTGACATGTCCATCACCGATTTTGAAATCTTAGTCTCGTTATCGAAGGGGTTCAAAATCTCGACGATCACGCGTTCGTCAGCGTTAAAGTAGAAACGCTCGGACTGCCGTGTTTCTTCTATCACCGAGTCTTTACGTAGCGGGAAAATAATGTGCTCGCCGTCGGACAGTATGTGGTCTGCTTGAAATCGTACCATGCCGACTTGGACGCTAAATGCTCGGGAGGCCATGAATGCTGTTATAAACTGTGGTCTGATGTGATTCATCAGCACGAATTGATCCGCTTGCATGGCAATGACTTGAGTTTGAAATGTGACCTGTAGTCCGTCGCCAGAGATATAAACGCTCTGCTTCAGGCGGATGACATCTTCAACCATCTTCAAGCTAGACTGCAGATGTGCCAACTTAGCGTCCCCCTTTGGTAAATGCTGCATCGGCAAAACGGTCGACAAATCGCGATACACGCCTGACGCTTGGGAAAGCCCAAGTATACATTAACTGAATATTCTTGACCGTCTGATTAAATTCACGCTGCTCGGGATTGTCGTTGCTGATGTATTGGAGTAGCGCTGAAATCCTCTGAAACTGCGTACGATTCCAGTATAAACCGAGTTGAAACAAGGTGCCAGTGTCAGTCCGTGCACAGCCAAGCGGTGTCCGAGCAGTCAGCGTGGGCTCACCGTTGTTATTAACGGTACTACAACTGTAACTGCGCACTCGTGGGAATACATAATTATCCTGGTAATAACCCGCTATGCCGGCGATCGTCCAATTCTTGATGGGATCCTGTTCGACCCCAATGAAGGCTCCCTGCCGTTGGTAGTCTAACCACGGATCATTGTAGATAAACTCATAGCGGAAAATTTCTATATCGACCACGGCATCAAACTGTGGCCAATCGATGACCTGACTAAGGCCTAGGCTCATGGTGGGGTTGTTGCTACTTAGGCCAAAATCATAGGATTTGCTTGATAATTCCGGGCTATTAAAATTGATCTGCTTATTCATATAGGCGTAGATCAAAGTGCGAAAGTGTTCAGCGTACACCATCCCCATCCAGGGGATTAGCAGTTGTGTTTGCCCTTGATTGAGCGTTTGCCGGAAGATTGGGCTATCCGCAGATGGGAAGTAGGTGGAGCCGGCCCGTGCAAATTCCATGCGGCCAAATACACCGACAAAAAACTTACCTCCAAATTCGCGGCGAAAGTCGCCGTAAACTTGATGCCGCCGCAGCAGCAGATCGGCTTGAAACGGGAAGCTGTCGAGATCGATAGGGGAGTCGGCCCAGCGGCTCAATCGGTCGCTGTTTGAGTCCCAAGACTGTTTATAGGTGTATCCGGCAAAAACCGTAGTTTCACCCTGTCTGATCGGTCCAATACCGACACCAGCATTAGCTAGCATGGCCACCGAACGATTGTCGCTGGCACTGATTTCCCCGCCCTCCTTGGGCTCCTGTCCGGCAACCTCGGAGTACTGATAACCGCCCTGCACAAACCAATAGTGGGGCAGTGGTCCTAGGGAAAGGCGGTTATAGCGAAATAGAGCCTGTTCCATGTCTGGTTTTTTTGTGCCCTGAAGCGTGCCGAGCCAAATATTGTCACGGATGGACTCGAGCAGTCTTACTGCCTCTCCGGCGAAGCCACCGCGGGGGAATTTCTGGAGGTAGCGCGTGAGCCAGTGGCGGGCAGCAGCTTTGTTTCGCGCATTATATTCGAGAATGGCGAGTTCGATGGTTGCCCTTGCCGCCTCGTCGTCGCTGTAGCGTTGAGCCGCTATGGCGAAATACTGTTTAGCGCGGAGGAGATCCGTGGTGTCAAGCGAGTCAAATCTTGACGGGGCTAGAGCTTCATAACAAAGCCCTTGGTAGAGATAATTGGTTGACGACTGCGCGTTGCCTTCAACAAACTTAAGGTAGCGCAGTGCGCGCCGTGGTTGCCCAGAAAAATAATAAGCAATCGCTAGTAAATCCCAGGTATGGTAATCCTTGGGATAAACTCGTAGATGTTGCCGGAACGACGCGATCGCACGATCGTAATCTTTTTGCTCTAATGCAACCCTCCCGGCTTGGGAGTGGGCTGACATGGGATCCGCCGCTAGGGCTTGATTGGCGCTAGAACCAACTAAGAGGTAGCTGACTATGAGCAAGGCGACGATGTTGACGCGAAAAGCTAGCAAAAATGCCTCTCAATCCCTCTCGCATGAAGCAGCTGGAATCCATCTGTCTGGTCCCAACGCCAACAAGACCGCTCTCGTCCTGGTTAGCGGAGATCCTGGTCAGGAAGCGATTGAGATAACCAAAGTATATGAAAAGATCGGCGCTTTTGGCACATTATTTTCGGATGAACGACTAGCCGATCTCTTGACACGCCACGGACCGCTCGCGGCAGTTTTTGTCGATTGCCCCCTGACCCTGCCGCCATGCGTAGCCTGCCAAAGACCTCTTTGCCCTGGGGCCGTGCAGTGTGACGATGTCGCAGTCGCCTACATGATGGCCATCAGTAATCGTGTGAGGCGCCGCGGTGCTCGCAAAGCCAGGCCGGTTAATCCGCAGAGCCAGCGCGTTTGGGACGTCATGAAACTCACAGAACCGGCTGACGACGCGACTGAGCCCACTTTCAGCGCTAACCTGGCCCCGCTCGTTACTAGGGCGCGTACTCTGCAGCGCCGCCTCAATGCTCTTGATCCGCAAATCCTGCTGAGGGAGACCCAGGTTTCGACGGCACTCGAGGCGCTCAGACGCCCCCTGGGACTCCCAGACGCCGTCAAGCTTGAGTATCGTCGGTTCGAGACGGGACTGGCAGTGCGCGAGCTAGTCATCGAAGCTATGGTTGGCCAGCGACTGCTGGCGCCACTGCGCAGCGATCTTGTGGCCCAGATTGCTGGGAGCGTCGAAATTTTTCACGCGTTTATTACCGCTGTCGTCGGCGCCCTGCATCTTGCAGGGCTAACGCGCGATAAGCCAGAGAGCTTTCGCGAGGTCGATGGGTGGGTGCACCTACCAGATCTAGCCGATTGGGTTGGCACGGGCATCGAATGACAGCAGGCGCTCGCCGGCAGCACTGAGTGTGTCTAGGCTTTTGCAAAAGGCAAAGCGCAAAAAGCGTAGTGACTTGCGGGCCTGGTCTTCATCCACATAAAAAGGCGACAAAGGAATCGAGGCCACGCCGCAGACCTCAGCGAGGCGGAGGGCAAAACTGCGGTCGTCCTGGTCACTAAGTTTGCTGTAATCAGCTATGATGAAGTAAGACCCCTCCGGTACCACTGGCTGGAATCCCGCCTTTACAAGGCTGGCCAGCAGCTGGTCTCGGCGCTGGCGGTAATCGCTGCGCAAATCGTCGTAGTACTCGGGGCTTAGTTGCAGTGCCGCGATCATCCCGTGCTGCAGCGGAGTAGCGGAACAAAACACCGTAAATTGATGAACAGCCCTAAGCAGTTTAGTGAGAGCAGCGGGAGCAAACGCATAGCCCACCTTCCATCCCGTAAAACTAAAGGTCTTGGCTGTAGACGAGATAACAACCGTACGGTCTCTAAGACCTGGGAGCGTCGCAAGGCTTTGGCATACGTTGGGACTGTAAACAAGCTCCTCATAAACCTCATCCGTGATGACGATTAAATCATGGGCGAGTGCAAAGTCGCGAATGATTGCCAATTCAGCCGCATGAAATACGCGGCCGGTGGGGTTGTGAGGACTATTGACCAAGATGGCTCGTGTATTTTTGGTTACCAACCGCTCGAGAGCCGCCGCCGTGAAGCTAAAGCTTGGTGGTGCAAGGGGGACGCCAACAATTTTTGCACCAGCACTATGGGCGCCGGCGATATAAGAGTCATATAACGGTTCGAAAGCTAATATCTCATCGCCCGGACCGAAGAGTCCCTGAAGAGTACAAAAAAGTGCCTCCGTAGCTCCAGAGAAAATCGTTACCTCTTCGGCCCAGTCGTAATTGCCTCCAGCCTGCGATGAACGCCGCGCAGCAATGAGTTGGCGCAAGCGCGGCAATCCTGGAGCCGGTGCATACTGATTGCATCCCTCCGTAACAGCATCGATTGCTGCCTTTTTGACCTCGTTTGGTCCATCAAAGTCAGGAAAGCCCTGGGCCAAGTTGATTGAGTTGGTGGCCTGAGCCTTGAGTGTCATTGTGGTAAAGATCGAGGTACCGAAATGACTCCAACGATCACTGATACGTGGCATGATGGCGCCCTCAATAGTGGATCTATCTGCCGTCTGGTCGGCAGAGTTTGATTTGAGGAAAAGTAGAAAAATACCATTTAAGGACCTCGAAGTCAGTGTCTTAATCGCTTGAACAGGGGGCTCCGTGACGAATCGCGATCGAGGTTTCTAAGGTTCGGGATTGTAAGTGCCGAAGCATCGTACGGAGTCATAGGGGAGGCCAAGGTGCAGGTGCGTATGGTAGGTGCCACCGACGTAGGACGGCGGCGAAAAAATAACCAGGACAGTCTCTATTTCGACGAGGCTGCTGGGTTTGGCATTGTGGCAGACGGCATCGGCGGTCACAGTGGTGGTGAGGTTGCCTCGAGCATGGCGGTCTCCGGTCTGCGTAAGGCTTTTTTAGGTAGTGATCGTATCCGCCATGAAGAGATCGCACCGTTCCTGTCTACTGCAATAGACAAAATGAACATGGAAATCATCGAACGAGGCAGGCGCGAACGCGAGATCGCAGGGATGGGCACAACTCTGAACTGTCTCATGTTTGTGGGTGACTCGCTGCATCTCGCGCACGTGGGTGATAGTCGCACCTATATGTACTATAAAAAACATATATTCCAACTGACTCTGGATCACAGTGTCGCTAACTTTTTGGAGCGAGGCTGGTTGCCTAAATCGGCGGTGCAACCTGGTGCTAAGGACGGTGCATTGGTCCGGGCCATGGGACTCGCCGAACGCGTTGATATTGATATTTACGAAGTGCCTCTGAAATCTGGCCAGATTTTTGTCACCTGCTCGGACGGACTAAGCGGCATGCTTGAGGATCGTAAAATCGCCCAAATCATTTCTGAGAATCTAGATCGCTTTGACACGTTACCGAAAATACTGATCGATGCTGCGAACGCAGCTGGAGGACGCGACAACATAACTGTGCTTCTATCCCACGTGAGAAGTTAATGGCGAAACTTTATCTCATCAGACGTAACCTTGAAGGCTTCAGCGGCCCCATGACTCTCATGGAGCTGAAAGATGCCTTTAAGCGTATGCAGTTTGGTCTGTCTGATGAGGTGTCCGGTCACTGTGGTCCGTGGGTCTCCATGGATAACATGGAAAAGGTCAAGAAGACCTATCCTGAGGTGGCGCGTATAGTTTATGAGGATTTGGCCAGCGATTGGGGTGTGTCAGGTCATGGTGAGCCACAGCAATTAAGTGAGAATACGAGACTAATACGTAAGAAGTCGGCACGTGGGCTAGGTCTAGCGGTGACCTTTTTGCTGCTGGCAGCCGCAGCTTTTGTGGCGGCCATCTACATGGCCAACAATGCTAGGATGTCGAGCAAAGCTCGAGAACTGCCTGATCACGCACCCCGTCCTGAGGACGCTCAATCACTTTTAGACAGCAGCGACAAAGACGGTTTTTTCAAATATATGCAGACGAATATGCAATTTATCGTCGACAAGGCGCAGTCCGGGCGGAAGGACGGCGACGCCTGGTTGCCTTACCTGCGTAGTTACGCTTTTGCGCGCGACGGTCAAATTTCTGGTCTGCGTGGCAACGTGCTACGGGGGGCTGCAGTGGCACCGTTGAACTGTTCCTATAAAACCTGGGCCGAGCAATGGCGTAGCAGTCAGGCATCTTGGCATGAGGTTCTGACGGAGCACCAACTTGTACATGCACAATGGGCGCGCGTCTTGGCATGGGATCCGAATTGGATCCGTAAGAAAGAGCATAAAGGATGGTTGGCCGGAGAAAATTATTACCTTGGCTGTTTAGTCATGGCTCAGAAGGCGCTGGTCGATCTTTCTGAGAAAAATGCAAGCGAGGTTGCGCGTGCAGAATTTGAGCGAAATGGTGTGACCAGCCTAAAATCCCGACTGAACTGGTTGATTGCCGCCTCTCAAGGTCTATCAGCACCCGAGTCGAATGTGTCACCTAGCAACGAGCTGGCGCTTTGGAGCTGCTTTGAAGACGCTAGCGATCTCGGTGCTCTCGGGCGCTGCCGCGCCAATCAACCGCGGCAGGTTGATACCTTGTCCTCATACAGTACCGAGCGGTACATATGGAATATTCTGCGACTTGGTGTTGCGATGCCCAGTCAAATTACTGGGGACGTTAAATCGCAGCTAGTTCTTTACGCTGACAGTCTTGGCACAGAAGACAAATTTACACGCTTTGATTACCCAGCAGAAGTGCGGTTTTTAACCACGTTAAGCGGTCGCGATTCTCAGGGCAGTCGGGCAGCTGATCGAGGATCGGCGGAAAGCCCGCATGGTAAAGTGGCGCACTAACATTTGGGACATGTGGCTCTTAAGTTTGATGTTAGGAAGTGCAAGCCTAACGGTCACGGCGCCCTCTGTTGCTGCACCAGCTACCGAGACCAGCGACAATGCCCATCTGCTGGCACGTGGTTACGGTAGATATGCGCGCCCTTGGAATACGCGCTCACGGCGCGAGCCTGCGAGCGAAAAAACCCCCGAGGGTCTCCATCTTAAAGGCGTCGAGATCGGTCAAAAGATTGAAGGGCGATCGCGCTTTGTCTCCAATGTTACCGCCTCGACAAGGCAAAGCTTTACCCAGTCCTACGACGTCATGGCCAAGGCAGAGAGCGACTACGGACTTGGATTCATGCTAGCCGGAGGCCGGAGCCATATTGGCCTCCGTGGCTACGCTAGGGAGAAATGGGCCGATACTTCCGGTAGCGAACGGACTTATGCACAAGACAACGGCTCGTATTTTCCGGTAACTAATGTTTCGCCTGCAGGCAAGTTTCGTTTTTTTACTATGATGGTGGACGGGGAGCTCTACCTACCCTTAGCAGAGACCATAGAAGTAACTATCGATCAGACTGCTGGCTATGCGCTGCCTGATTTATTGACTACGAGAATGACTTCGATCTATGGCACTAAAATTGGTTTCAAATACGATGACAAAGTTTACGAAGGACGTATGTCAGTGCGGAATCAGACTGTCTATGTGGCGCAGCAGCCACCGGCAGGACCCGTAGGGTTCTATAATTATTTTGGCTATATTAACGAATATTTCGATAGCGTTTCGACCAACACCTTCTCGGGTCATCTGCTGAGCGTTGGGGCTAGTATTAAACGTAAGTGGGAAACCACTTCGATCGATGGGCGTATCGGCTACGGTACGGCGTCGCCAGCAACGGGCTATATTGTCTACGGGGAGGCCAGCAGTATATCGTTCGGCGCGTCGCTAGAGAGAAAACTACCATTTGGAGTAACCTTCTCGCCAAGCATCGGACGCAGCATGCTGAATTCCTATAAACAGTCGGTTAAACCTGAGGACGGAGCCGACGCGGTGGAGATCGTGGTCGAGGGTACTGTTGACGAGGTCGGCGCCGAACTTGCGCTTGCACCGGTAGAATGGTTTACCGTTGCTGGTCAGTTCAGTTACAACATGTTCAATTTTTCTGGAGTGGCGCCGAACTTGATAGATGCATTTAATCAGGAAGTGCCGAAGCAAAGCACTGGCTACGGTGTCATGCTCAGCCTGCAGAGGCAGTTTTAACAGGCTAAAGCCATAAGTCGATAGTGGAACATAAGTCATGCATCAGATAGAAGCATTCAAGAATCGATTGAAGAAAATTGCCAAGCCGCGCAAAAAGTGGGCCGACAAGACCGGTACCAGTGCATACCGCCTGTACGATGCCGATATTCCCGAGCTGCCTCACATTGTCGACATCTACGACGGCAATGCCGTGATTTATGACCGCGGGGTAGCTCACAAAGACCAAGCACTAGACGAGTCTGAGCTGGTGAAGGCCGTGGCGGAGGCGTTAAATATTTTGCCGGAACGGGTTCACCTCAAGGGACGGCGACGCATGCAGGGGAAAGATCAGTACGTTAAACTTGGGGAGAGCGGCGCACTGATCGCCGTGACCGAGGAGTCTAGTAAGTATCTTGTTAACTTGACGGATTACCTGGATACCGGTCTCTTTCTGGATCACCGTCCGTTGCGCTCGGTGATGCGCAGGCTGCCTGTTGGTTGCAAAATGCTCAATCTTTTTTGCTACACAGGTAGCGTTAGTGTGGCTGCAGCGCAAGCTGGTGCGGTGACTACGAGTGTCGATTTGTCGCAAAAATATCTTGAGTGGGCGCACGATAACTTTCGCGTCAATGGACTCGATCCTGACAGTCACGAGTTTATCAGGGCTGATGCTCGCGAATATCTGGCGACTCCGGTAGATAAGTCGCGCCTATTTGACGTGGTTTTTTTGGATCCGCCGACGTTTTCCAATTCGAAACGCATGAAAGGATTTCTCGATGTTCAGCGCGATCACGGGCGCCTAATCGAGAGGTCGATGGAGCGCCTGGCGGCTCAGGGTACCCTCTATTTCTCAACGAATAAGCGCGTATTTATTCTGGATACTTATTTGAGCAAGCGTTACCTGATTGAGGACCTCACGGAAGCGACGATTCCTGAAGACTTTCGTGATCGTAAAATCCACAAAGCGTATCGCATAAATCATCGGTCATAGCGATCGATGATCAGTATCGGTGATCATTCAAAATCCAGACGTAGCTGCTCAACTTTTTCCTTAGTGGTCTCGAGTCTAGCGCGCATGGCTTTGATTAAGGAGTAGCCGCGCTCGATCTTGCCGACCATAGTATCGAGTTCCAGATCGGGTTGTCCCACCTCTTTGACCAGCACTTCTACTTCTTGCAGCATGGCTTTGTAGCTGGCGGATTCGCTGTTTGGAGTCTCGTCGCTATGTGATTTCACCGTCATGGATCGTCTCCCACGTGTTTAGTCTTATCGCTGTCAGTGGCGGTTTCAGTGCTCGTGACTTGCAGATGCAGCCAACCGTCACTGAGTCTTGCCCTCAGAGTTTCGCCGATCTTTGTTTGAGACACGCTTTTTACAAGATCGGCGCCAATGCTCAGTCTGGTCCATCCCTGGGCAATCCAGCTGCTCGGGTCGCGCCTTTGCAATGCAGCCAGAAGCTCTGCAATGCGCGTGCTGCACTGTCCCATGAGTCTCTCGGCACCAATGCTGATGCGCGTTTTGAAATCGCCGAGTTGGCTGAGCGCCTGATGAATCCTAGCTGTGGCCGTCCGCTGTAATCCATGGCCGAGTTGCGTGAGCGCTAGGGACCGCAGGTCTAGAGATCGCTCAGCAGCGACGTGTAAGCGGCCCACCAATGCTGCAGTCAAAACGCTCACGGCTTGAATGCGATCATCAAGCGTCTTGGCCATGGCCGCCGCGATGGTGTCGATGGTGCGCCGGGTGTCGAGTAGGATACTTACGATGTAGTCGGCCGCTGCAGTTGGTGTCTTTTGACGCATGTGACAAATCTCCTCGGCGACGCATACATCATCGTGGTGGCCGATGGCGGCTACGATGGGGATCTTAGCCTGTGCGATCGCGTAGGCGATCTCTGGCGCGTCAAACCACCTCAGGTCGGCAGCGCTGCCGCCGCCGCGGGTGATGACAATGAGGTCACAGCCGCGGGCCGTGAGTAGTTGTAAGGCGGCGACAACCTGGCGCGGCACTTGTTCCCCTTGCATGCTGGTCGAGCAAAATAGTACTTCGCCGGGATATTTGAGACACACGAGTTGATCGAGAAAGTCGGATTGCGCCCGCGAGCCAGCAGCACTGATGAGCCCTAGCCGCAGAGGGAAGGGCGGAAGTGGTAAGCTTTTGTTGGCACGATCCAGCCCCTTGGCTCTCAGCTCCTTAAGCAGTCGCTCGCGTGCAAGTGCCAGAGCGCCTTTGGTAAAGTTCGGGTCGATGTCAGAGATCAAGAGCGTAATACTGCCACGATCTTTGTAGAGCTGAACCTGGCAAAGGCAGCGGAGTTGAAGGCCGTCCTGCAGCACCTCTGCGACCTTGTCAGCGCCGCGCCGCGACTGAATTTGATTGAGAGCGCTGCTCCAGATGATGGCTCTCACCGTGGTTGTGGCGTTAGCGTGCGCATCACTGCGGCCCTCGGCTAAGTCAAGATAACAGTGGCCCCCCCTGCGGCTCAGGTTTTGCACCTCGCCGATCACCCAAACCGTCGTTGGAAAAGCACGCGTGACCGCCGATTCCACCTGCTCCATAAGCTGACGCAAAGACAGTCCTTGGTGCTCAGTCTCGTCTGTCTTCGGGGTAAAAAGCGCGCGCGTGGCCGCAGCAGCGATGGGTAATGGGCTCGATTCTTGAACGACAAGGGTGGAGGTAGATGCCTGATCGAGGCTTCCACCTCCGGCGTTTGCACACAACTCATGAACAGACTCAAGATTGGCCGGTGTGAGCGGCAGGCGCCAGTGCCGATCAACTCCGCTAAAGCGCGCGCCAAGCGCCTTCAGTTGGTCGCGATAGGCGTAGGTATTGCCCAGAACAACGATAGCGCTGCCCTGCCGTCGGTAGTGGATGCTCAAGCTCGCTCTCCGTAAGTCGGCGCCAC
>VGTI01000028.1 GCA_016874735.1 Deltaproteobacteria bacterium | reverse complement strand
GGGAGCATCAGTAAAGTGGTTAGCTTCGAGTATCCCGGCCTGGCTATCGTGGCGACCGTTTTTGTACCGCGGCAACTCGTAATGTTCGGCACCGTTATAAGCTCTGGGCCAGCGCCCATCGCCGTCCTCCCCCGGGAGGAGCATACTCACTGGGCGCGTACCGTCTGGGGTTGGCTCAAGTAAAGTAAAATCTAAATCATCTGGTATGGCATTCAGGGGCCAAAGTCCGTTCAGCTTACCGGAAAAGCCCGTGTTATCAATCCATGCCAGGTAGTGTTTACCGACAAACATAAAATCGCCCTCACGCGGGCCTTCATGCGACGGGAATCCTAGCCCAGCACTTGCTCTGCCAACTAATTCCTCGACCCTCCCGGCTACGGTGCTGCCGCTGCAATCGTAGATCGTGGGACCACTGGTTGAGATGATGACGCTACAATTTGATGCTGCCGTGGCGCTAGCGGCGAGATCTGTTGTGGATTTGGTGTTTGTTGCTGGTCCGCAGGCACAGAGGCAAATCAAACATAAGAGCGTGATCAATCCGGCAGCATAACGCCGCATGACTTGGGGTGTTTTTGGAATCCCTGTGAGTAAAGGCACGGCCATGCTCTCCCGACGGTACAACGACCTTGTTTAGTCCGGCGTCTCTTACACCAAATGCATGGCCTATGTCATCTTTCGAGGGAGCGCATAAAGGCGCAGGAACCCATTGATTCCTAGCGCCGGATGCGGGATCAAGCTGGACTTTGGTATCGCCAAGTCCCTCTTGGAATTTCTAATTAACTGGCAGGCGCCACGTCTTGAACACTGCCGTCTGATCACTTCCCGCGGCCTGGTTGACAAGGTCACGAACATAAGTCCATACGGCCTGGTCGCTACCACCGACACGCTGGGCTACGGAGTTCTCGTATTCAGCATTCAATTTGGAGTTAAATTTTTGCCAGAACTCCCAACCATAAGTCTTCTGAAACTCCATTAAGAAACAAAGCTGTAAAAACGGATCCGACTTAAGCTGACTATACTCACCTGAGGCCAGATAGGCGTTCTTACCGTCACAATAAGTGCGCGCATTAGGCTGACCTTCTACCCGATTAAGCATCTCGAGTGAGTGTAGCGTGAAGACATTGGGCCAGCTTTCATAGCTTAGGCGCATATAGGAATGGACGCCGTTCGCCGCAGTGAAATTATGGCCGATTTCGTGGGCAAAACCCCAAATATCTGTATTTATAACTGATGCCCTCAGTATTCGCTGAGATTCATTACCACCAAACAAATCTGGCAGGGTACGGATGGGATTACCCGCAATCATGTAACCGAATTTAACAACCTCGGGATCGGGAAAGAATCTGATTTTCACGCCATCAAAAGGTGCCATACCTCGCAGCTTCAAATGAGCCTCGTAGATTCGGTCTAGCGTCTCCACCGACGCAACTAGCGTACTCCGGTCTCTCAACACTGCGGCAGTCGTTACAGGTAGTAGAATGTGGCGCCCGATGATTTCTAAATTGCCGCTAGCGATCTTGGTTAAATCCACCGCAGCTGCATCCTGAGGACTGAGCGAGGGGACCGTCCCACCATCACTCGTCACGGTGACATCGAGTACACCTTTGAGGCCTAGACGATTGCCGTACATTTCTCCGCCGTCCCCGTGATTCATCCCGACATACAAGGTCTCATCTTTGGCGGCGGTAAAGATACCGGAGACCCCAATACACTGAATCTCTTTATTGTAATTCAGTCCGCTCCTCGCAACTAGCGATCCGAGTCGACATCCACGCTCGGACCCAAGACCTACTCCAGAGGCGTCGACATTTTGATTATCGTACTGCCACCGCCCCTTAGCGCTGATCTTTGCGGTCTGACCCTTTTTCAAAAATAGCCCTGAGTTCACCCAGTAGCCACCTGCGTATACTTTGAATGTTTGCGAACCGTAGGGACCGGACAGAGGGACGCCGACTACTGTGTCGGCGGCTTTCACATCACTCACTGGAGGACGCCCGAAAATGCAGGAATTTAAAATTGCATCCAGTAGCGCTATGAGGTTCCTGATGGCCTCGGCTATGAGTTGAATAGGATTAAATCCAGCGGGTTTGGTGTTTGGATTCTGGAGCACAGGAGGAGCAAGAAGACACTTTAGGAAGTTCCCCAACCATGAAAGTACAGTGGAAGCAATTCTGAATACATTACTTGCTACCGACTGAGCCCTAGGTGCCCCACCCCCCTCTGCAGCACCGTTAAGGGCTAATCCCAATGACAGCCTAGTACCTTGGCTTGTCGACTTCAGCGCATATTCTGTAGCGATAGCCTGGAGGCTGGTAAAATCACTCTCAATTTGAGTAGCGATTTTATCGAGTACTTCAACATGCTCTGCGATCGCAGACACATCGGAGTCTAAAGGCGGCAGTCGGCGCTCGAGATCCTGTAGTTCTCCCATGGTCTTAGTCATCTTGTCGTAAATGACCTGGGTGCGCTGATCTTGAGCAAATTCCGCAGCATCCACTGGCTTAGCGTCAGCCTGAGATTGAGGTTTATCTTGAGGTTTGCTTTGTGGAATGAAAACAGCTTCGGCGCCTACCGACGATTTGCGCACAGCACCATCGGGATTCTGGCCATTGCAGCCAACGATTGCCATGATCAGAATCACCGAAGTCAATTTGGTCACGGTAGCCCCCCTAAGACGTAAAGTTCTCTACCGCAGGGCTTAATAGCCTATCGGCGCATTTCGTTACAAAGTTTAAGAATTTTTATTAATAGCTTATTTACGCGGTGTTACGAACCCCAATTTCGCTACGGAACTTTCGCGCTGCAGCGAAATTGGTCACCTAGCTTCGGAACGCTACACTGGAGATAAGTTTACTCTACCGTGTACGCGACTTGATTGAACACCTGTCCGCAGCACTGTCCGGGCATAGCAAAATTGTAAACGCGCCCATTCTGGACGGGTGCATCGTACGCGTCAAATAGCCTGACGCGGTAGGGTTCCGATCCAACATTTGTGAGGGTAAATACCTGGCCCAGGGTCAAAAACATGGGCTGCACCACCCAACGTCCACCCACCCACTGCTCTACGCGGTGAATACCCCGCTGCAGATGCTTAATAATCACGGTTGGCCAGTAGGCAGATGCGTTCTGCGCGAAACCGATAGCCACGTCGCCAATGTAACCTGGAGCGTCTACGTAGCGCCACGTCACCTGCGGATTGCGCCACGTGTATACGTTCATGGTCGAATCAAACTGCCCGAGACCAGACTGGGCAAGATCGAGATGAAACCGGTCGAGGCGACACCAAACATTGCCGTCGTTGCAGCTGTCGGCAACGATAAACATCGCTTTAGCTCCGGTGAGCGCTCCATCTTCCCACTGCCCCCCGGTGCAGAAGTCTGTGTTCCAGCGTTCGGAATGATCAGCGTTTTTACAAAATTTGCTGAGTGTCACTTCAATCCAACGACCGCAGTTACGCCCACCGTCGTACTCTCCACTCATCGGCGGTTGCGCGTGCTGCACATTCAGCGCCACGAAGTTACTAGACTCCACCACTGACTGAGGTAGACCGCAGCCACCTGCCGGTGCACCAAGCCCGCCAAAGTATGTCGCCATCCCCGCATGAACATCATCTGCCTCAGTGATATCAGCACTAAAGGCTTATCCACTAAAGAGCAACAAATTCGTAACGAGAAGCGACTTAGAAATTCTGGAAATACGCATGCGATAAACCTTCCATGGTAAATGAGCATCATGCTGATTTCGCTATGCGGCCCATTGTACCACAGAAGTCAGACGCCTCACGGAAGCCAGACTCTTAGTTGTTGCATCCAGTCTGTAAAGTAGGCACGATCGCATTCACTGGAAACCCCTGGGCATCAAGCCTTTTGTAGATCCCGTCCAATGTGTCAGTTGGCAACTCTGGTGTCCTCGCAAGTATCCAAATAGGACGACGCAGTGGCGATGAAACGACTGCGTACGAGTAATCATCAGCTACTTCGATAATCCAGTAGTTTGATCCAGGTAGTTTAATGCCACCGAAGACTACATTTAATTTACCTGGATTTGACGTCGCGTAGGCGATGCCTTTAACGTCACTAAGGGCACCATCCACCGTATCACGGCGGCAACTATTGACGACATCCACGTTGCCGTCATCGCGCAGTGTGTAAGTGGCCGTGGCACAGACGCAATTCGCTTGAAAAAATGGGTTCGTCGAGGCCACCTGGTACCACTTGCCCATGTACTTATTGACATCGATCTCGGACACTACGGTCGGGAGAATCCCAGCCTGAGCGATAGTCCCAAATCCTGCTACAAACAGAAATGCACTACAAACTAGTTTCCTGATCATCTCTTTTTCTCCCCGAAGTTTATGGATGAAACTCGCGCTTTGAAACGCGATTGCCAGAAATCAAGTGACCAACCGACGGCAATGACCTCACTGCCTGCGGCACTCCGTTGGCGGCAAAGTTCGGTGAATATAGGTCGCCACAGCAGACGTTCAAACCCACGGAGGCGCGCCATCATGCGCTCGTTGGTCACTTTGGCGTACCCGCGTTTAAAACCCATGGCCGATAGGTGATCGAAGATCCCAAGTGTGAGAGCTGCTAGCACATGTTTATCGGCGTACTGCGGATCTGTAGCAGCCAAGTCACAGTAGAATAATTCACGTTCTGACTGCGGTATCCATGCATTTGGCAAGGATACGCGTCCGAGTACGTCCCCGACCATTCGCAGTCGCGGCGTCAGCAGATCCTCTGGCGGCACGAATGGTCGGAAATCGTCCTCTGCAGTGATGACACCGAGTAGTGTACCGCCATGACTATGCGCAACTACCCCTAGTTTGCCTTGAGCGCAGTAATCAATGTGGGCACTGATCAGTGGCAATAATTCCTGCGAGCTCAGTCCTAGCTGTCTCGTCAGAGGTTCTCGGTACGCAAATTGTTCCGCGAGTAATCGCGCGACCGCCTCGGTGTCGCCGGGTGCAATGGGACGCACCGTCATACGTAGGCGAAAAAATGCCCGGAGTATTGCGAGAAATATCCTAGTCATAGATTGGCCTCGGGAGAGCGGATGCATAAAGCTGGATCATGCGACGCGCAGTTAGGGCATCCGGAATCATCGCGGCTACCATGTTGCGTAGCCCACTCGCTGCGGATGATTTGGGTTGAAATGCGGTATTCATAAAATTTGCTAGTTTCATCATCTCAAGAACCCGAGACTTCCTCACACGGTCAAACTGTGCCCATGCTTCTGCCACGTCATCGTAGGACGAGCATAGTGCGGCCGCCCAAATAGCGTCCTCGAGGGCGAGTGATGCACCCTGCCCCATGTTGGGCGGCATCCCATGACTGGCGTCACCAATGAGTAACAAGCGCCCGCGGTAACTTGCTTTTAATTCCTCGACCACACTGAAATTACTCAGTCTGAAACTCTCAACCTGTGCAGACGCAAGGGCCGCAACTACATCAGAATGATAATCAGCAAATAGTTCACGCAGTCGCTTGATAACAGAGTCTGGATCATGATCGCGCGATGACTCGTAGCTAGGGTGACGCTCAAGGG
This sequence comes from Deltaproteobacteria bacterium, assembly GCA_016874735.1. Classification (NCBI taxonomy): domain Bacteria; kingdom Pseudomonadati; phylum Myxococcota; class Myxococcia; species Deltaproteobacteria bacterium. The sequence goes on along the minus strand of VGTI01000028.1, from coordinate 44,631 downwards.
CACTCCAGTAAAGGCGCTTGCCATCGAGGGAGGTCAAAACAAACCTGGTCCCTACTCCCCAAAGTTCCAGAGTCTTACCGACATAGTTTGCGGCACATGGGAGGTCGCTATACCCCAACCAAGTCCGGAGTCCCTGATAGCGAACCCGTGCAGATCCGGCGACAAAACCGCGCACGCGTGATCCCATGCCGTCAGCGCCGATGATGAAGTCAGCCGTACTGCGTAGACCATTGGCAAATGTCACAGTGACAGATCTCGGGTCGTCGCTCACATGAGTCAGTTTGTGGCCAAATGCGATTTTGCCCCCAAGGCTATAAAGGCGTTTGAAAAGGATCTGCATGAGATCGCGACGCCGCACCGCGACGATTGGATGGTTCAAGCTAGCGGCCAGATCGCCTCCTAGGAGGGACATTAACGGCCGCTGCTGTGACGTAGTAAACCCCATGATCTCCTGCGGTGTCGCTACCTGCATCACGGCATCTAAAATACCGAGTTGCTCCATCGCACCGAGCCCGTTAGGAGCAATCCACAGGAGGTGATCGGCTTCAACGACCTCATTTCTCGACTCAAAAATGGCGACCTCGAGACCCTTCAGAGCGAGCGCGATGCCACTAGCGATACCGCCTATACCTGCACCGATGACGATGCCTCTTTTGCCTGTCATGCGCATAACCCCCGACCCTTTAAGTCACCCATGCGACTCATCGCCTGATTGATGATGCGGTAAAAATCATTGACGGATCGCGCTGCGAGATAGGAGGTCTGCTCATTGGCGATGGCATAAGGCTTCAGCACGGAATCAATAGTGATGGGAGCTGTCTCTATCTCTATCACTCTTCGGTGCGTAAAATTTCGTAACTCACTCAGTGAGCTGATTAGCCCGGCACCCATGACGGCAAATCCGTCGTCTTGCTTTAAAAGACCGAATTCAAAGATCCAGAAATAAAGCTTATCGACCAAATGAAACGGCGTAGGGCTGGCCGCAAAGGCAACGTCAAAGGCAGCTAGCGCCGCATCGAGATGCTCAAGTGGCTCCGCTTCGGTACCCTCGTGCATCCTGACCTTACTTTTGTTTACATGAAAGAGCGCCCGATCGAGCGGCGTGATAGCCGCCATACTCGCTACGCGACTCCAGACAGTTAAAAGGCGGCGGTATTCTGGATTGAGCAGACTCGGCAAGTGGCCAAAAAGATCGTGGATGAGGTCAGGCTCCCGGGCAAAGTAGAGCTCATCGGCAGGCCTTACGGCACTCGAGATGGGCATCACGCGTGCGGCGATGAGTTGGGCCACCCGCCAGGGCTCGATGTAACCGTCCACATAGCAGGCCGTCCAGCCTTGGGGGGCAAGCAACTCCTGAATCAGTCCGAGGGACGGCACACACCCGCCTAGGTCTCTGAGCACGCTCAGGCCGGACTTATAAAACGGGTGCAAGGACGCCTCAAAATCGGGAAGGCTTGCGAAAAAACCCTCATGAAAGCGCCGCCATGTCTCATGATCGGCACTGCTGAATTGCCGCGTTGGTGTAGTCGCACCCATACTGTATCCGCCCTCAACTCGCTCTAAAATGAACGAACGCTCATTTATTATTGCAGAGGATGCGGCAGGTCAACAAGATTTTTTAATATTATCGTTCTTGAAATACATGCTGAACTTTAATATAAGAAGATATTCATGATTGTTTGTTCACTCATTTTCGCCAGGTAGGTCATGGCCAGACTTAAAGATCCCGATCGCCGCGCGCTCATATTAGGGGCTGCCCTGGAGCAATTCGCGGCACGTGGATTTCATGCCGCCTCCATCAAAGACCTAGCCGGTAGCTGCGAGATCTCACTTGGGTCGCTATACACTTACTTCCGCAGCAAGGAGGAGCTAGTCAATGAGCTCTTCCGCCACTGGAAGCTGCAGTTTGCCAATTTTGTTGCCGAAGGCACAGCGGACGTCACCGGCCGGGCCGCGCACCGGATGGTCTGGACTAATATCGCACGCTACATCACGAAGCATCCTAAGGCCTTCGGTTTCCTGGAGGCCCAGCTGCACGCCACCTACCTCGACGAGGCCTCGATCAAGCTCGAACGTGATCTAAACGACTCCCTGATTAGCTACTACCAAGATCGGATTCAGCTAGGCCACACGAGAGATCAGGCGCAACTGGTCATATCCGCGACGTTTGGTAGCTACGTGCAGGTCTTTAAAGCCTCCGAGGCTGGATTGATCAAATTCGATAAAGCCACCCACGATCAGCTGGAGATTCTCGCGTGGCGCATGGCATCGGGTTCTTGAGAGCATGGGTTTCTAGCTGTATTGTCATCAGCTAACGTAACTCAGAAAAAACTCACCAGGTAAGCTACTTACGGTTTCATGATGGATAGCGACCATTAAGAGTGCTGAGCTTTTGCCGATGATACGCAGGGGCAATGTATGCTCCGGGACTTGGCATGATTTATCTCGTGATCAAATGGATTAGTCTGGTTGCCTGGCTTACAACTGGTGCACAGGCAGCTCCTATTGTGGTTCCGATGACAGAGGAATCCGCCGTATTCTTGCTCACAGATTTGGTGGAAGCCACTCCAGACTCCAGCGACCCTGCTGCACTAACCCGCACATTAGATCACGCGCGCGTTACACCAACCCAGGTGAGCGGCAGACGCTTTTTTCAGGAAGGGCGCCTGTGGTTTCGCTTGGAAATATCTAATCCCAGCACCGAAAGTCGGCGCCTAGTTTTAATGAATTCGTTTCCTGTCTTTTCCCAATGGCTACTCGACCCCAGCGCACCTGCAGGTCCAGTCATGCAGCGTACGGGTCTTGCCGAGACTGCCAACACACGAGGCACGCCAGATGATGTCATCAGGCTTGATGTCTCACCGGGCACTAAGACCTACTACATCGGGGTCTTGTCGCGAGGTATTCCTTACTTTCCTGTGATGACCTTGCAGCATCAAGATGATCACGATCATGAGCAAGCATCTCGCAGTGCAGTTTTGCTATTTGGTTTAGGCGCATTTGTGACCGGTATCAGCACTGTGCTGATACTAGGAATTTGGCTGCGAGCCAAGATGTTTACCAATATCGCACTCAGTGGAATCTGCTATCTACCACTGATCCTCATACTGAGCGGTCAAGCGTTCCTTCTGCCAACGGATTGGCGCATAGCCATCATAAAGATTTGGCCGATTTTTACAGTTCTCTCCATGACATTTATTGTAAAATTTGGCCTTGAATTCGTTAACATTCGACCGCATCAGCATCCTTTGGTTCATACCTACGGCCGCGCATTCATCCTGCTTCCTGTGATGTGTCTGCCACTCTTTTTCGTTAACGATTATGTGACAACCATGATTTATATCGGAGCAGCGGGTTTGGCTCTAGTCAGCGTGCAATTGATTGCTCTGAAGAGATGCATAGTTGACCGGGATCTTTATGCCACTCTTTACTCCATCTGTTTCCTGCCTATCACCATCTCCGACTGCCTTGTTTTAGCAGAGTTTAGCGGCATTATTGCCCATCACAGGGCTTATACAGATCTTCAGTTTTTGGCCATAACCCTGCAAGCGATGATGCTCTTGGTGCCAATTGGAATCAAAGTGGTCGGTATCCGTGAAAACGCTGCACTTTTGCGTCGTCACCTCAAAGGCATTATCGCCGATCATCGGATTAGTGACGTTGCACTGGCGGGAGCTGAATTGCTTAAAAATCCAGTTGAGCAGTACGTCACTGTCCTTTTTGTCGATATCGTCGGCTACTCACTAATATTTGAGCGCATGAAATCGATCGAGGCTTTCTCCGCGCTGAAGACTGTCATCAACTCTATGGTCGCGATTGTCCACAAACATGGCGGGGTCGTAGATAAGAGTCTTGGTGACGGCTTACTGGCTTTTTTTGGCTACGATCTCGCCGACGGTAGCGTTCCAAATCACGAAGCCACGGCACTCGCCTGCGCCCGAGATATTCAAATGGAAGCGGTGCTTAGGTGCTTAGATCCATTAGCGACAGCTTTGCCTTTACGGATCGGCATCAATAGCGACACCGTTAATATCGGAAATATTGGTAACGAAGAGCGATTTGATGTGACTGTATCAGGCGGCGGCGTGGTCTTGGCCAGCCGCTTTGAATCCGCCTGCGAGCCCTTCAAGATCGTGCTTGGTGAGTCCACGTTTAGCGCTCTACCTGAACACTTGAAGTCCGCAAATAGTTTCAATCCCATCAAGGTTCCTATCAAGCATCAGAATGCTCCTAAGTTAGCCTACGAATACGATCCATTCTGCGATGACCCAACTGTCACGGCTAGGGCTCTTAATTCCTACCGAATCCAGAATAACTTGAGAGTTCAGCACAGCCGCAGCATCCTTACTGAGCCGATCGCAATCAAGACCTCTTTTGGACCTATGCAACTTGTTAACTACTCCATAGGAGGCATGTGCCTCATAGCGGATGTCCTCTTAGGACGCGGGATTCATGTCGATCTTTACTTTGATGTCGCAGTCGATCACCCCGCTTACTTGTGGTTGAACCCCCTCGGCGCAGAGGTAGTTTGGTCCGCAGCAACCAGTGACGGCTGGTTCACGCACGGGCTAAAGTTTAAGGGCCATAGCAAAGAACAATGCGAGGTCGTCCTGCGTGTCATTGATGAGCTGATCCGCAAGTCGCAGGAGTCTCAAGAGCAGCAACAGCCATTGCGCGCGTAACACCGCTCAATCCGCTGCATTAAATGGACATTCCTTGCTCACTACTGTCGAAGATATGAACATCTCGCTTCGCAGCCCACATAAAAAGACGATATTTCCCGACACTTATTGAGCATCAAAGGCCGTAAATGCGCGGCATATATCTTGCTTAATCAGGAGATACGAGCCCTACGTAGCAGTCCAAGGTTGGCCTGCCATGCACGCAACAGAGTTGTTTATGAAGTACCAAATTGCTGTAACGACCTACGTTCTAGCGTCAATTCTAGCCTGCAAAGAGCCGCCAGCCCCTATTCCCCCGGAACTTACTGGTCGCGGCCGGGTACAAGAAAACGATGATGAAGAAACTCAAGGCGCCGCGTCATCCACACCTAAACCGGCATTTCCCAACGATACGGGCACTGCTGGTACCGCAGCGCTGCCACCCCCAACGACGCCACCTCCGTCGTCGTCAACATCCACAACACCGTCGCCCTCATCGAGTGGGGGCTCTGGCGGCGGCGGCTTTGGTAGCTTTCTCGGTAACATTATCAATACCATCAGAAACTTGGGCAACAATCAGAATGGTGGCGGCAATCAGACCAGCCCGGCGACTCCAGCACCAAGCCCCCAACCGTCGCCGAGTCCGCAGCCAAGTCCCCAGCCTGCACCGAGTCCCCAGCCCGCTAATCCACCCGTTGGAGCCAGCGGTGTCCAGTTTAACGCACCGGGCAATGCTAAATTCGCGATCACTAACTACGGTAGTGCGCTCCAAGGAAACAAGACTCGACTCCTGTCACTGATTAGCGCCGCCGGAGCATCACAGCAGGAAAAGATGTTGATCTTGGCCATTGCCATGCAAGAGACCACTTATATGCGCTCAGACGAACGGGATAGCGGCAAGGATGGCACACCGTCAGCTAACCTCAGCTACCTAAACATCAATTTAGATATGGCACAAATGCTAGGCTACCAGAGGAATGACGGTGGCGCCTATCTCAACGACCCCAATAATTTGGGCGAGGCTGTGAATCTACTCATCAAAGCATTTAGAACCTGGGGTGTCGATCGCACGCTAAACTTCATGCGTGGCGGACGCACAGCGTTCAACGACGGCACTAGCTACGGTGCTGCCGATTATCGTAATTCCATCGCCACGATTTATAACAGTATCAACCAGGATCAGAGTTTGCTGAACGATGGCCGACGCGTAGAGGTTAATCTCTACCGGGTTTAGTTTCTGTACCACCTCTTTTGACTGTCTTCTGCTCGGTTCTGATCAAAAGACTCAGTAACGATGAGATCACCATCGATGTGGCGACTATGCTTCCTAGCAGGGGAAATCGCGCAAGCCCGCTGGAGCTATCACCGAGAATCAGACCACCAATGAACGAAGCGCACGCGGCCGCAAGCTGCTGAACAGACGCAATCAGCGTCATGAAGCGACCGCGCAACGCTGAGGATACGCTGCCATTGATAAGAGCAAGAGACGGCGTCATCCTAGCTGCACCGACGGCAGCCACCAGGGTATTCATGGCTACCGCGACGGCTAAACTGGTTTTTTGCAAGTTACTGAAGATAAGCATCGCTGGCACCGCCACAACCGACGAACTAATAAAGACCCTTCTTGCACCGAAGCGATCAGCGATTCTACCTATCAGTGGCGATACGACGAACGAGGCTGCGCCACCAAACATATAAACGGTTGGGAGGTCAGCTTCAGCGATACCAACAATCTGCACCAGAAATGGGCTAACAAAGGGCGTAAACGTGAAGATCGACATCATGGTGGTAATCAGCACTAAAGCTACCCATGAATTCGGTAGCTTTAATATGGCCACCATATCGTGAATCATACCGGAAGATGGAACACGTTTCGTGATGTGTGATGTGACTGGTGGCAGCCGCCGCCATGCGAGCGCGAGGTTCATGGCGCTAAATACGGCGAGGGTAATAAATGCCGTTTGCCAGCCAAAACTATTGGCCAGACTGAGGCCGATAGGCACACCGACCACCGATGATACCGCGAATGCGGCCATAACTATGCCTGTGGCCTGACCACGACGGGACTCGGGGATAAGATCACCGATGATCGCCAGAATAATGGGCTGCAAGAGCCCACCAAACATACCCGTGATGGACCTTGCTGCGACCAGTGAAGGGAAGTTAGGCGCTAAACCGCAGACAAAAGTACCCACCACCAGCCCAGCGTAGACGAGAAGGAGCGTCTTTTTGCGATCAAACCTATCCATAAAAAAAGATGCCCCAAAGCAGCTCAGACTTGCACTCAGCGTATAAACTGAGACCACAAGAGCGAACTCCCTCGGAGCGATGCCAAACATCCGCATGAGCTGCGGACCGAGAGGCATCATAATCACGAAATCAATAATGTGCGAAAACTGCACCCCGGCAAGGATGAACACCAGCAGTAATTCGCGACGCATTGATGTTAGACAGCTTGCTTGTCGGTACGATTGGATGCCGACGTCGTCACCAACTTGCCACCGTGGTAACGCTCGACAAATCCTTCAAGCAGACGACGCTGTTCTTCAGAGAATCCAGAGAACTGCACGCCCATGCCTGGCATGAGATCCTTGCGTCCAGCCACTGGCTGTTGCGCCCAGATCACCGTACCCTTGGTATTGAGAGTTTCTTTGCTATCAGGGATGGTAAACGTCAGATCTATGGCTGAGCCAGTCGGCAGTGGCTTGCTCGTCTGAATAAAGACACCACCTGTGCCTAGGTCACGACAGAAATCGAAGAGGTAGCTCCCATCCGCCTTGTAGTCGACGAGAAGCTGAATGGGTACACGCTGATCTAAGCGTCCCTCAACCGCTTCGGTGGACTCATCGATCGCCCCGTTCCGCTTGGCCCTGGGTGCGCCCTTAGCCTGGTTATTTGATTTCTTTTGCGCCATGAGTCACATCCTCCAGTTCACACAGTTGCATATGCCGGGTGGTACATCTGAATGATCAGTGCTTGCCCGTATCGTGGGCTTTCCCTCGTTTCGACGCATCCACGAGTTTCTTTACATTTTCATTATGCTCGGCCAAGGTTTTGGAGAAATGGTGTCGCATAAACCCTGGAGTCAACACGTAGTAATAATAGCCGAAGTTGGTGGGATTTAGGACTGCCTCCAAGGACTTTCGGCTCGGAGCGCCAATAGCGGTTGGTGGTAGCCCGCGATGGATCCTGGTGTTGTATGGGTTGCGACGGTCCGAGAGATTTGCCCAGGTGAGATCCCCCGTGTAGTCGGGGATGCCGTAGATCACGGCCGCATCGATGCCGAGGGGTGCTTTGTCTTTGAGGCGCCGCCAGATCACCTCTGCTACGAGGGGACGCTCCTCATCAAGACGCGTCTCCAGTTCGATGAGGGAGGCGAAGGTGACTGCATCGTTAAGATTTAGTCCACGACTTTTGGCCTGGGCCTCATAGTCGGGTGGCAAATTTTGCCAAAAAGTGCGCACCATCAAGGTGAGCGCTTCGCGCGCCGTCGGTAGCTTATGAAACGAGTACGTGGCGGGGTAGATGTACCCCTCTAAAGACGCGCCCCGCACCTTGAGTTCGTCGAGAAATACCCGGTCCCGACTCAGGTTAGTGATTTCAACGATGTGACCGATGCCGTGAGCCGCCAATCGTTCGATGACTTCACGGAGCTTGAAACCCTCTGGGATGGTGATTTGCGCGACGACCGGCGCATAGATCAAACCCTGGACCATCGCCTTTTCGACGTCCAGTGGGGTCACCTGCCCGCTGAAACGGTAGGTGCCTGCCTGGTAGTGCTTGTATTCGCCGCCCAGTCGCACCATGAGCGTAAAGAGAGTCGAGTTATCGATGACGGCAGACTCAGAAAGCCTCTTGGCCAAAGCCGTGAGCCCCGTGCCACCCTTGAACTCAACAACCACCTCTTGAGGCAGAGTCTGCGGACGGGTCTGCCAGCTGTGAACGTAGGTCACTAGAGCCAAACCACTCACAAACACGATGGCGACGAGCGCTATCACAACCTTCGTCACAAACCGAGCCATCGGTACTACCCTCGCCTAAACATGAATCCTCAGGAAGTATTAGGATCTTCATCATAACGCATCAGCGCCCGAGACGGCGAGAGCGTCAGCGCAGTGGCGCTACTCCCGGTCTCTCAGGGCAATCGCTGCCTACGCCCCAAGAACCACAGCAACGACACGGTGACGGCTCCGGCGATCAGAAGGATGATGTAAATGTCTTTGTCTTGAAAGAGTAAACTTAGAGTTCTTGGCTTTGGCCTAAGGACTTTGGCACTAGTCAGCTCAAAGCCGTCAGCGATGGCCTGAAACAACGCTGCGTCGGCTAGATCCCGGTAGTAATACCCAACCACAACGGCACCGCCCTCGACAAGCTGCACCAGCATACTGGCACCAAGTCCGGTCGCCGGAAAAGTCGCCGTTGCGGTACCGCGTAAACGGTATTGATTAAATTGCCAGTCGTTTAAACCACGCAACTCACCAACTTGCGCTGCCATAGCCGCTAGGTCACCCAGGGTCGCAGCCAATTTGGTTTCGATCTTCCAAACTAGGACAAACGGCACATCGCGTTCGCCATACAGCGCCGAGGTCACTGTGGCGTTAGCCGGCAGTTTCACTCCCGCCTCAGCCAGGATCAGGTTGTGGGCCTGCTGCGTGGTCTTCTCGCGGCCAATCTTAAATGGGAGCGGGAATTTCACCCCCGCCGTCTGATCCTCATGCCAACTTTGATCTGATGCCATAGCGGTGACTGTGGCAGCAGTGGCACCGGAGGACGTTGACGAGTCGTCAGCTAAAACGGCCTGGCACCAAACATTGCCCCCACCAAACATGACGAGAGCGCATGTAAGTACCAGACCGTTTGTGAAACGCTTGTGTTTAGTCATCTTACGATGACTATATCGTCTCGAGCGGTAACTGCGAAGCCACTTTTTGCATCGCAATCTGATCGATCTCGATGGTCTCGAATAGTGCACGGAAGTTGCCACCACCAAAACCCTCGTCACCCTCGCGCTGAATCACTTCAAAGAAGAGGGGGCCAGCCTTGGCATCGCCAAATTGCCGCGATAGCTCATGAGAGAAGATTTGGAGCAAGTAACCCTTGGCGCTACCGTCGATGAGAATATCTCTGCTGGCCAGGGCTTTCATATCCTCGCGGATCGAGCCGTTGAAGCCACTAGCTTTGAGCCGCGCTGGCACCTTCTCGTAGTAGCTATCGCCGGCAGCCAAGAATTTACAGCCCTCGGCATGGAGCTTATCCATAGTCTTGAGAATGTTTGGAACCAGCAATGCCACATGCTGCACACCACTCCCGCGGTTATCACGGCAGTAGATGTCAATCTGGCTGTTACGAAAAAAGGGTGCAATCGGCTCGTTATTGGCGAACTTGATGCCCGATGCCGGATGCCAGTAAACCTCGGAGTAAAGCCCACTGCCGACAGGCAGGTTAGGATTGACGTCGTTGGTGTGGAACTCGATATCCCAGAACTTTTCAAAGCCAAGCACATCGCGGTAAAACGACGTGAGCGGCTGCAAGGTCCTGACGTTGGCTGTGAAGTGATCGATCTCGGTGAATCCGAGTGGTGACTCGTAGCTGCCCGCACGCTCGTGCATCTCAAAGGACGGCCCAAACCCGTTATAACGCGAATCATCGATCAAGCGGTAGTTGACGTCGTCCAATGCTGAGGCCATGGCAATCTGCGCGAGCTCACCCTGGTCGTCACGCACCACCTGCGTATCGTACAGAAACGTCGCCCGACGCGGCTTCAGAAACTCGATCGCCTTGGTAAGACTGCTGACCCGGAAGTTGAGAAAACCGATCCCCTCGGGATGCGCCCTGAGGTAGTTAGCGGCAACGGACCAGTCTTTGAGAGGTTGCGACAAGATCACGTGAATCTTGCGCCCACCAGCGAGGACCAACCGGCGCATGCCGTCATGAGCCTCGGCCTTGGCCGTGCTGACGCCGATTCTCTTGAAGCCAAGGGACTTCGTATAAAAAGCCTCGGCGCGTGCCAAATCCTGAACATAATGCTCGTAGCTGTGGCAACCAGTTAAAGGTAGGCCCATGATCGTCGCTCCTCTTCGTGAATGCTAGGCGATGGGGAAATTACCTCGTCGCCGTCCACTGCGCAACTATCCCTTGAGGCGGCTTTGCCACCGAAATGACCTAGGCGCTCCCACCCACCCTGTGGTAACATCCAAGGCGTCAAAACTGCGAATACATGCGGATACTGGAGGTTGTGCATGCACGTCGTATGGAAACGGCCTGATGGTTTCCATGGCGCCGACCCTGCTGACTATGTGGTGGTCAATGTCGGGACTAGGGCCAAGATCTGGCTACACCGGAGTGACCGCTCGAATTTTCCGTTCCGCATCGCTGGCGACTGGCAAGAGGCCGAGTCCGGCACCCGGCTCAATCAGCTTGTAAATCTACTCGGCCGCGATGAGCAGGCCTGGCTAGATACCCTAGTCCGTATGTACGACGACACCATGGGTGACGATCCAGGACGCTTTATCGACGACCTCGCACGCTGGGTCAGAGATCTCTGCCACCATCTAAAGGGTGACACCTGGGAAATCGACATTATGACGCACACCATGACCGAGGTCGCTGACCGACTCGGCACGCTGCGCGATGCTTTCGTCGCGGCAGCGCCGAGCCACAACAACTGAGACATCACAAACGGCGACGCAGCGCGCCACCTAACTCTTCAAATCCAGGCTTACCCAGGAGGGCAAAGAGGTTCTTCTTGTAAGCCTCTACACCTGGCTGATCGAAGGGATTTACACCGAGTAGCAGCGCACTAACCGCACAGGCCGTCTCAAAGAAGGCAAAAAGCTCACCAAGGCTCGATGCGGAGAGCTCGCGCAAGTGCAATTCCAAGCTCGGTACACCGCCATCGCTGTGGGCCACCTTGGTGCCGATCATTGCTGCCTGATTGATGTCACTGATGGGCCTACCCTCAAGGTAGCCTAGATCGTCATCATTGTGAGCCGCATGGGGCACACGCAACCGCCGCTCAGAAGCATCACCACTACGAAGTGAGGCCGGCAGTGTCTCGCTGAAACTCAGAAAGGTTTGTATCAGGTTACGGCATCCGTCCTGCACATACTGACCGAGCGAATGGAGATCCGTCGTGTAGCTAAGTCCCGCTGGGAACATGCCCTGACCCGCCTTACCCTCAGACTCACCAAAGAGCTGCTTCCACCACTCGACTACCGTCGCCAGACGCGGTTCGCCGTAGGCCAAGATCTCGACGCGTTTACCCGCCGCAAAGGCGGCACGGCGCAGCGTTGCATACTCGATAACGGGGTGGGTGGCCAATCCCTCACCCTCAAGACTACGGAACAGTTGGTCGGCACCATTGAGGAGACTGTCGATATCAAAGCCGGCAAGGGCTAAGGGCACAAGGCCGACAGCGGTCAGCACCGAAAACCGCCCGCCAACATCATCCGGGACGACAAAGGTCTTGTAGCCCGCGTCACCAGCAAGACGACGCAGCGCCCCCTTATGGGCGTCAGTGGTAGCGATGATGCGTCGCGCCGCCTCAGCCTTACCGTAGCGCTGCTCCATGTGGTCACGAATTACCCTAAAGGCGACCGCTGGCTCCGTGGTAGTGCCACTCTTGCTAATCACGTTGACGATGGGTTCACGTGTCGCGAGAAAATCCAGTAATTCGATGAGGCCAGCCTCCGAAAGGTTGTGACCAGCATAAACTACTTGTGGTGTTTTTGAGGCATTGGGACCGCGGTTTAACGACGCGGCATGGCTGTGCGTCAAGGCATCGACCACGGCGCGACAGCCGAGATAAGATCCCCCGATACCCACAACCACCACCGTGTCGTAAAAACGTCCGATGCCGGCCACGTGCTGCTTCACCTCTTCTGCCAAGGCAAAACCATGACGCCGCGGCCAGTCGTACCATCCCGTGAACTCACCCCCGGCACAGTCACCACGCTTAACCGCAGCTAAAGCTGCCGTAGCGTCTGCTTGCCAGGAGGTGGCGCTAGTTTTTAACTCAAGGGAGAAGAAGCTAGTATCGAGACGAATCATAAGCTGAATCCTTGAAACTTAATCCTTGAAACGTAATCCTTGGAATGGTCCCTCAGCGACCGAGACCACGTGTGAATGCAATTTAGCTAAAACGGCAGGACTCGCACGCACTTCGAACCGAGCCAGGTCCTGAATACTAAAGTCCGTCTCAAGTATCAAACATGACTTATAGATCAGCGACAACAGGGACTGATCATCGGCCGGCACTTCAATGGTGGCGCGGACCAGGTTCTCCTCAAAATACTTGATGATGTAGCGCCGCAGCCGCACCATGTCGTCGTCCCGCAGCGCCGAAACGAATTCACTGTTTTTATAGGCCGCCTTGAGAATCTTCGGCAGCACGGGATCAGCCACTTTATCAAGTTTGTTGAACACCATCAGCGTCGGGATATCGCCGGCGCCAATCTCCCGAAGCACGTCGGCAGTCGTCTGCATCTGGGCGCGAAAGTTAGGATGCGAGGCATCGACCACGTGCAGCAGCAGATCAGCCTCGAGCACCTCGTCCAGTGTCGACTTAAATGATTCAACCAGGGCGTGTGGCAAATTACGGATAAAGCCGACGGTGTCACTCAGAAGAATTTTCGGTCGCGTCGACGGATCAAGTGTGCGCACACTTGCATCCAGAGTCGCAAAGAGCACATCCTCAGCCTGCACGTTGGCGCGCGTCACGGCACTCATGATCGAGGTCTTGCCGCTGTTCGTATAGCCAACGAGCGCCACTTTGAGCTCAGAGAGGCGCGCCTTACGCTGATTCTGCCGATCTTTTTGAATGCCCTCGAGCTGGCGTCTCAGGCGGCTCATCCGCTCCCGTGCAAGGCGCCTATCCACCTCGATCTGCTTCTCTCCCATACCGCGCTGAACACCACCGCCACGTTGCCGCTCAAGGTGCGACCAGGCTCCTGTCATCCGCGGCATCATGTATTCAAGCCTAGCGATCTCGACCTGCGTCTTGGCCTGGGTCGTCCGTGCATGGCGCGCGAAGATCTCTAGAATCACCCCGGTCCGATCTTGGACCTCACAGCCAGTCGCCTCCTCCAAGTTGCGCACTTGGGGGCCGGAAAGCGTCCGGTCAAAAATCACCAGCTTGGAGCCTAGTTGCTCGGCCAGCAGCTTGATGTCGTCTACTTTGCCCTCGCCCACAAAAAAACGTGGCGTCACCTTCTGCCGCTTTTGCACCACGCGCCCACCAACCTGAATCTTGAGGGTGGCAAGGAGCTGCGTCAGCTCGGCAAGGTCGTCCGCCAAGGTGTCGTCCTCGCCTGCGAGTAACACGCCGACGATGATGGCCACCCGCCCCTCCGTGGGGCGGGGATGAGTCGTTGATTCCCGCGTCAAATGGGACCTCCCAGCGCTAGACTCGTAAGGCTAGCCGAAGCGAGGGGCCCTGTCACCTCGGATATCGCTCTAGTGCACGGCAGGACGGAGCGGTGCTCCCCGCATGACCGCCCCCTCGAAGCGGCAGAGTTCGGGCCACCGACTGGCCACCGCGGCGGCACCAAAAATTCGCTCAGCCAACCTATGAAACACGCGGAAATGACCGGCCTCAGACCGGTAAAGCGCGCGGTAAAACTGACTGAGATCTGCGTCAGGCAGCTCCGCCTGACTCAGAATGAGGAACCGCTCGCAGCTACGTGCCTCGATCAGCGCCGACACGAGCAACCGGTCAAGGAGACGTTCAGCCGGCTGCTGCCTGACGACCGTCAAAAGTTGATTGACGTAGGGGTCCTTCTCGTCGGGCAGCAGCGTGAGCCCGCGTTTGAGAATGATCCGGTGTACCTGACCGAAATGATCGAGCTCCTCGCGGGCCAATGTCACCATGGTCTCAACCAGCATGGGCTGATCCGCATGACGCGCTAGGAGCGATAGCGCCGAGGCGGCCGCCTTGCGCTCGCACGAGGCATGATCCAGAAGAAATGCATCAAAATTCTCTTTGACCACTTCAATCCACGCAGGGGGCGTTGCCTCGGTGAGAGGCAGCAGATCAATCTCACTCATGCCGCGTTAGCGTCCTCACGATGGTAATGCCAGCGATTAGCACGTTGTAAGATCTTTAGATCGTTGTGCCTAACACCCACCGCCAAGAGCACTGGCTTAACCTTAGCGCTGACCATCTGCCGCAAATAGAATGGTTGTGCAGCAACGTAATGATGAATCACGTGGGTCGCTCCGAAGTTAAAACAAAAGAGCTGCAGAGGCAAATAGAGCCAGTGGTCCACGATCTGATTCTCGTACCGGACGTCTCCAGCAGGGATATCGCCGGCGTAGTGCACTGAGGTCGTCATCAGGGTGATGGCCGTGTGGCGGACGATTCCCGGCAGGAGCCAGACCACGTTGAGCCATGCAGCGGCACTCCAAAACGCCTCAGGCGCGCGGACGTGCACCGAGGCTGGTAGCACCAGGTGCAGGATGCCTAGGAGCGCCAAAATCACGAAAGTAGCTCCCGCCGGCAGGTTGGATTTAAAAGTTTCGGTTCTACTGAACTCAGGATCAGTCGAGGC
The DNA here is from genome assembly GCA_016874735.1 of Deltaproteobacteria bacterium. Taxonomy (NCBI): domain Bacteria; kingdom Pseudomonadati; phylum Myxococcota; class Myxococcia; species Deltaproteobacteria bacterium. The sequence continues at coordinate 29,423 of VGTI01000028.1, read as the reverse complement.
AACTGGCCCGAAATACAAGTGCGATCCGAATGGGATAAGGATAGCCACAAGGCGTCGCCAGATCACGTGGTCGCCAAGACCAAGCAGCCGCTCCTCCCAGTCGCCAATTTGCCCGCTCTTTGCATGGTGACGCAAATGGACCTTGCGGCGCCAAATCGGATTAGCATGAAGTTTAACTACCCATATCAGGCGAAAGACGAAATTCTGCAGCTTCTTATGCCCGGCAAAGTAAAGATTATGGATCAGGTCATGCTCGATCTCATGCAGGAGTGACAGACCGAAAGCAATACCGAGCACGGCTACCGCGGTCGGTACGATCGCCAGTGCGTAGCCAACGGCAAGGCCTAGGTTGAGTACCAAGCTAGTGATGATGATGGCGGCACCGATGGCGTTCTGGTGTTGGAGGAGCTTGTATCGCTCGCGCAATCGTCGCTCTTCACCCATAATCGCTAGTCGTACGTCGGCCTTGCTCACGCGCGTTCTCGGAGATCCCTCTTTTGATTTTGGATTGCGGGTCTTCTTGACACCCATATGTTAGCCTCCAGCCGTTTGTGACCTTGACGCTGACTCCGTCGCAGGACTTATTTAGGTATCGGCGTAACCATGGCGATTCGTGAGAGAGTTTTGGGTATTTTGTAATAACCCCAACCCCAATACTCAACCCGTTGAAATCACAAAGTGTTTCAGGCAAAATTAAACGGTGACGCGAGTCGCACACAGGCGTGGATGATGCGCAACATCGAGCCGATGGTTCCGAAAGGGGACTCTGCATGTACGTTGTAATGACCGTATTTTTGTCGCTACTTTTATGGACTGCCGGCTGTACAGGCAGCGGCACCTCGAGTGACGAGGTCGTCAAGAACGACGATGATCAGAAGCCGAATCCCGAGCTTTTTCGCTGCGAGGCCGCCCCGGGCTCCTACCACCAACTCATCATCATTGAACAAGAAGAGACCGACGACGATACCGGTGACGAGGATAAGCTGGTCCGCATACTTTTCGGTGCTAGCGACTCAGGCCAATTTGGGCGGTGCCGCCAACAACCTAATCCCAGTGGCAAGGGCACACAGTTTTTCTGCCGCTCTAGCTCGCAGTCGTTACGCATGACGTGGCCCACTGCGGTCGCTAAAACTGCAGCGATCGTCGATGTTGAGGAAGATTGGCTGTTCGGCGTGCGCCGCTACAAAACCAATTGCAAGCCGGCACACTAATCGTGCCAGCCGCGGACGAGATTGATAGGCGCGGCCGCCGCAAAGCTAATGCGGTCGCCATAGACGAGATCAATCACTCCATGTTGACCGTCGGTGGCCAAGATGGCCGCCGGGCAGCGGTTCTCGATCTCTAGCACGGTCTGCGAGGGATCAAAGAGTCCGCCCTCAATCTCGGGCGAGCCAAGGTCGAATTTGTAGAGCTCCCTGACGCGGTATTGGTACAGAGCATCATCGGGCGGACGGCGTTCGCCACCCGCAGCAAGGATCGCTGCCGTGCTACCCGTAGCGGTCGCCACCCAAATACCACTTGAACGATGGACTTCCTCTTTATCACCGTAGCGCAATCGGTAGCGCGTCGTCGCTGCCGGGTTGGCGTTGGCGTATAGAAAATCATTAAGCACAGGCGTGGTCTCGATCTCGTCACCGACATCGATCCGCTTCACTCTAGCCTTAAGACGATGGACTACAGAGCTCTTGAGACGACTCGTCGCAATGGCCTGAACCAGTGGTTCCACCGCGTCGGTACCAGCCGTACAGAGGTATCCCACACTCAAGGTCGACGAGCGCACACCAGCGATGAGCCCACCGTGAGCGAGTTGGTGCGACGCCGCTAATAGTGTGCCATCACCACCTACGGTAATCACCAAATCGTAAGACTTGCTCCAAGGCCGCGGAAAATCGCGGCTCACCTCGTCCCACGCGAGACCTGCAGCAGCAAGCGCCGTGCGCAGTCTGCTCAAGGTCTCGTAGTGCTCACCATGAGCTTGTTTAAGGCGCGTCAGCGAGTCGCGGGCCACCAGGCCATGGTTGACTTTCGACTCGATCAGAGCGCCGTGTAATTCGTAATTGGTCGTCTTAGTGACGATTAGGACGACCACGAGTTTAGCCCCCGCTCCTGTCCCCAGATTTGGTATCGTCGAGCGCCAGGAAATCAGGATTCAACCAAACGGTCGCGTTTTTCTCGAGATCAGCTTCGACCTTTTTGGCAAGTTGAGCAAAGAGCTGACTGCCCTCTTGCAGCGACGCTGTCTCGGCTAGCTGCTTGCGCTTCGCATCGGTCAGCTTGGACAGATCCGGCTCTTTGCGCTGCTTGAGTTTCAGCACGTAGAAATTGCCACGAACATCGAGGACCCGTGGGAACAATTCCCCGGCTTGACGCAGTCCAACAAGAGCGTCCCCAACATCACTACTGGCACCAATCCCAGGGAGATAACGCGCGTCAGCGTGCACTTCGCCTGTGGATGCCCATTGCAAATGATACTGCGCCAGGAGTTGATCGGCGGGCTGGCCGTCTTTCAGAGCGGCAAAGATTTTGTCGGCGGCCTCTTTGGCAATCTGCGGACGCTTCTCCTTAAGGAGGAGATTTTCGGCAATTTGGCGCTCGGCCGCCTCTAGCGTTTGCTTCAGCTCGGACTTCTTGTCTTCGACCCGGATGATGTGAAAACCAAATGGTGATTCGACGATGCCGCTGAGCTGCCCCTTCTCAAGCACAAAGGCCGCGTCGCTAAAGGACTTGTCCATGGCGTCACGCCCAAACCAGCCTAGGTCGCCCCCGCTGGTCTTGCCGCTAGGTTCATCTGTGGCGCGTGTCGCGATCACCACAAAATCGGCACCTGGGGTCTGCACCTCTTTGAGCAAGTCGTCGGCCAGCTTGCGCGCCGCATCTTTCTCGCGTTTCTCGGCATCGGCAGTCGCATTTCGGGCACCCTTGAAGCTGACCAGAATGTGCCGCGCCTTGATCTGCTCCGGTCTGTTGAACTCGGCCGGGTTCTTCTCGAAGTATTCCTTGGCGCGCGCCTTACCGCTCGTCTCTGCAAGGAACTTATCAACTTCTGCCTGTGTCACCGCGACGTCCATCTTTTGCGGATCGAACTTCAGGAAGCTGAGATCTAGCGTCGTCTCGGTGATGCGGTAATCAAGCTCAGCCGCCTTTTGCGACACGAAGGACGAGTCCGCGACAAAGCGCCTCAGCTTCTGCACCGTCACGCTACGCCGGATGTCCTCAAGAAAGGCCGATTCCGTGTAACCGTTGCTGTCGAGGTAGCGCTTGAAGACCTCGTCTGAAAACTTGCCATCCTCGCCCCTGAAGGCGTCTTCTTGGGTGAGCAGCTGGACAATTTCATCATCGGAAGACCGCAGGCCCAGGGCTACCGCCTTGAGGTACAGGGCCCTCTCATCGACAAGCTCCCGCAAGACCGTGTGCGCCAGGCGTAGCTGACCGGGATCGAAGGCATCTTGGTAGATCCGCTGATACTGGCTGTAGGCCCGCTGATAGGCACGCTGAAACTCGACGCGGCTGATCTGCTCCCCACCCACCTTGGCAGCAACACTACCGCCGCCGCCGCGGCCAAACTTAGCCCCCGTAGGATCGCAGACGCCAAAGAAGGTCATCGCCCCCAAGGCAGAGAGTAACACCGCGTAAGTCCAGAAGTTTTTGTTAAGCTTAGCGCCATCTAAGCCGTTAAGAGCTTTATCTTTTATGCGTGACATGGGCGTAGCCTCTCCCCCGACAATTCAGTGAAACCTCAAGACAACCCACCGTAACCTTTTGCTAACGCTGCTTAAGCTGTAGCACAATTACCCGGTGATGATAAAGTGAAAGACCTAGGACCTTGCCACCCAAAAGACGCGTAAGCGAGGCGCATCTTGGCCGAACACTCGAAAAAGATTTTTGCCGTCGTGCTTTTGGTCAGCGCATTGCTGGCTCCCTTTGTGTTCTTTTCGACATCGATGCGCCCGTGGGAGAACCCAAACGCGGCGCTACTTATCGTGCAGAACGCCATGTACCCCATGGAGCGACTCTGGCAAATCACGGCGCGCGGGATGACCCACGCGTGGGAGCGCTACGTGCACCTTAGTGTCGCCGCTGACCAGAACATGCGGCTGCGGTCGCAACTCGCGGCCATGCAGGCGCGCATCATGGACTACGACGAGCAAGTCCAAGAGGTCGGACGCCTCCGCAAATTACTGGGATTCTCCGGCCGCTCGGAAAAACGCTTGATCGCCGCTGAGGTAATCGGTCACGACGAACTCGGACAGTTTGAGTCGATCAGGATCACGCGCGGCAGTCGCGACGGTGTGCGCGTCGGCATGCCCGTGGTGGCAGCGGACGGTATCGTCGGCAAAATTATTCGCACGGGTCTCAACTACTCGGACGTACAACTCCTCGTCGATCACGACTTTCACCTCGACGTCCTCCTGCAGCGCACACGCGTCCGCGGTGTTTTGTCTGGCGCCGCACACGCGTCCTGTACGCTGCAGCTTCATAAAAGGGTCGAAATTCGCATCGGTGACACGCTGATCACTTCAGGCATTGTCGGTGGTTTTCCTAAAGGTCTTCCCGTCGGCCGCGTGATGCGGATTACTTACGAGACCGATAACGTCGCTCAGTCCGTGACCGTCGAGCCGTGGGTAGACCATAATCGCCTCGAGGAAGTGATGATCATCTTCAATCCTGACCCAGAGTTGGAAAAGATCGTCACCGCTGCCGGTCCGCAGTGGCTCGAGCAAGCCCTCAATATGCAGGCACGCTGATGGAGAAGACAGCGGAACGCATCCACGAATTTTGGGCTGAGGTAAAGCCGCTTTTGCACTTTCGGCCGGTTAGCGGCCAACTCTGGTTTGATACGTTGTTACTCCTTGTCGTGGGGACGCTGCATCATACAGTCCTGCCATCGCTGACGAGTGGTGTCTTCGCCATCGACCTCATGACCCCGTGGCTAGTCACGTCGCTGGTACTTGAAACTTTACCGCGGGGCCTTTTCCTTGCCGGCGTTGGAGCCCTAATCTTAGAGACGCATTCGGCCGCTCCCGCTGGTTTTTACTTGTGTAGTTATTGGGTCATTACTGCGGTCATTCATTTGACGCGTGACACCCTGTCGTGGCGACACATCATGCCGTGGGCATTTACCTACGGCATCAGCCAGCTCTGGCTCGTTTGTTTCAGTACCTTCGTACTAGTGGTCAACTCGGGTACCGGTATTTTCAGTTGGGCATATCTGCGCGTCCAAAGTGAAATGCTTCTAACCGGAGTCGCCATTGGCCTCGTCCTGTGCCACCGGCATTTAGCCACCGGCATTAGTAGCGAGGAGGCTTGAGATGCGGCGCATTTTTCAAGCCGAACGGCGCATCGTCGAAAGTCGCTTTCTCTGGGTCAATTTGGCTTTCATCGCCGTCACTGCACTACTTTTGATCCGTCTATGGTATGTGCAGATATACAAGGGCGATGTTTATAAACGCATCGCCGAGACCAACCGCATCCAATATATCGAGTTAGCTGCTCCTCGTGGTCTGATATTCGATCGTCACGGGCAGGTGGTACTCGGCAATCGGCCTTATTTTGACTTGGTTCTCGTCCCGCAGTTTGTGCGCGACACGCAGACCACCTTTAAGATCCTGGGCCGCCTACTGCACATCCCCGTGAGTGCGTTTGAGCGACGGCTGTGGATGAGTCGCGGCCAACCTAAGTACCTTCCGATCAACCTAAAGCGCAATCTATCGCTGCACGAAGTTGCCACCATTGAGTCAAACAAAATATTTTTACCCGGCGTCGACATTTCGGTCGCTCCTCGCCGCGACTACAAGGTTGACACTCCATCCCATATGGTGGGTCATCTCGGTGAGATTGGTAAACGAGAGCTAATCGCCAACAACAAAGATGGCGGCAATTACCGGGCCGGCGACTTAGTGGGCAAGCAGGGTCTCGAGGCCAGATGGGAAAAATACCTGCGTGGCAAGAGGGGCCACCGCTTGATCCAGGTCGATGCCTTTGGGCGGCAAGTAGAAGGCTTAAGTCGCAGCGGCATCAACCTGCCGCTGGTACCAGCGCAGGCAGGTTCGGATCTCGTACTAACGCTAGACATGGAGTTGCAGCGCGTCACACGCGAGGCCTTCCGCGGTAAGAACGGCGCGGTCGTCGCGATCAACCCCCAAAACGGCGAAATATTGTCCATGGTGAGCGAGCCGGGCTACGACCCCAACCTGTATCAAGGCGGCCTTACCGAAGACATGTACAGATCACTTGTAGCCAATCCCTTTAAGCCCTTTCTCGATAAAACCACCGGCGGTGTTTATATGCCGGGCAGTACCTACAAAGCCGTCGTTGCGCTGGCAGGACTTGAGGAAGGCATCATCAACGCCAACACCACCTTCCACTGCCCAGGCCATTACACACTTGGCGGACAGACTTATCACTGTTGGGAGCACGGTGGTCACGGCAACGTCAATTTACGGCGTGCGCTCATGAAATCCTGCGACGTCTACTTCTACAACGTCGGGGTGGAGCTCGGCGTCGATAGGATTGCCAAATACGCCCAGATTCTGGGCCTCGGCCAAAAGACGGGACTGTTACTTAACTTTGAGCAACCTGGTCTGATCCCTACGACCGCGTGGAAAAAGCTCACCTTCCGCCTCCCGTGGAGCACAGGAGAGACGCCCAGTGTGGCGATTGGTCAGGGCGCTGACGGCGTGACGCCCCTACAGCTCGCCAGCCTTTTTGCCACGATTGGCAACGAGGGTTCTCTGTGGCGCCCCTACTTGGTCAAGCGGGTGATCAACACCATCGGCGAGACGGTGATGCTGCAAGAGCCGGAACTTGTGCGACGCATCGATAAGATCAAGGCCGAGAGTTTCAAACAGGTTAAAGAAGGCCTGATCGCTGTGGTCATGGATAAAGAGGGCACGGGTAAGAACGCGGCAGTCCCCGGTGTTACCGTAGCCGGCAAGACGGGCTCGGCGCAGGTCGTAGGGCTCAGTAAGAACCTGGGCAAAACGCAACGCGACGTCAGCATGAATTGGCGCGAACACGCTCTGTTTGCGGCATTTTCCCCAGCCGATAACCCTGAGATTGCCATTGCCGTCGTGAGTGAGCACGACAAGGTCTCCGGCGGTGGACGCTCGGCCGCCCCTATCGCTGGCAAGATCATCGCGGCTTTCTGGGAGTTAAAAAAACAGCGACAAACCGTCGTCAGTAAGTCCGATGGTCCGCCCCCCGCGGCGCAGCCCCAGTAACGGATCGTTCGTTGACTTAGGATCGGTTTTGGCCCTAGATTCGCGCTAGACGCGGCCGCAGTGCGGCTGATTCATGCACTAGGGAGCCGACTACTGATGGCTAAAGGTGCCCCCCCAAATAGCGCCCGCTCACCCACCCTTTCCCCCGATACACTCGGTGGCCTGGCAGGACGCAAAATCCTGGTGGTCGATGATGCGCGGGATCTATGTCGCCTCTATCAGGCCATTTTAGAGGCGAGTGGGGCTGCTGTAACCTTCACTACAGAGGGCTGCTATGCGTTAGAACTTGTCTCACGCGAAGAATTTGATTTGGTTCTCATGGATCTTGAGATGCCGACCTTGTCTGGCACCGCGGCAGCCCGCGAGATGCGTGAGCGCGGCTACCAGGGCTTACTGATCGCCCTCAGTGGCCACAGTGACGACGGCCACATCCGCGAAGCTAAAGCAGCTGGATACTCAGACTATCTGTGCAAAGATGGCGAACCACTGCAACTAGCGCAGCGGTTGGCAACCTACCTACTAAATCAGTGACTCGATAGCGATGGCGCCCGGTCCGGAGGTCTCAAGCTTGTGACCAATTAAGGTCTCAGCAACCTTCAGGTAAACATGCGCCAAGCCCACAAGTTCACTGGTGGGTACATGAGGCACCGGACCGTGACCACTAAAGCCTTGCGCTAAAAGATAGCGTCGCACGACTTCCTTATCGAGCATATCGGGCGCTTGGCCTTGGACCATGTGCGCGTCGTAAGTTTCCTTGAGCCACAAACGACTGGAATCAGGTGTGTGAATCTCATCAATAACCTTGATCTCACCCGATGGCGTCCTACCAAATTCGTATTTGGTGTCGACAAGTAACCATCCGAGGCGCCCAAAAACAGCCTGACCGTGAGCAAACAATTTAAGAGCCATGGAGCTGATTTCATCCCACTCATCTTGGGTGCACACACCCTTGGCGATCAGCTCAGCTGGCGATGAGTTCTCATCATGCTCGAATGCCGCAGCTTTAGTCGTGGGCGTGATGATTGGTGCTGGCAGTCGCCCATAGGGCACAAGTCCCTCGGGCAGTGTGACACCGCAGAATACACGCTCCCCCAGAGCATAGGCGCGCTGCATGCTACCGGCCAAATAGCCGCGCACAACCACCTCAACTTTAAACGGAGTTGCCCGTTCGACGCGCAAGACGCGCTCATGAGGTTGCCCAATAAAATGGGTAGGGACAACATTCTGCGCCTCTTGCAGCCAATAAGCAGAGATTGCTGTCAGGATCGTACCCTTGTAGGGGACGGTGGCGATCAAGCGATCGAAGGCTGTCAAGCGGTCCGAGTGGACGATGAGAAGCTCATCGCCAACAGTCACGACGTCCCGCACTTTGCCGGTGTAGGTGGGATGATCCATGGCTGCAAGCGCCTTCACCTGCTCAGGTGTCAGCCCGCCATAACTGTGAGCAGCGACTGCGGTCCCACTAGAATCAGCTGAGATTACCGTAAGTAACTCTTGTACGGTCGGCATCCTGCCCTCCTTTTGGTCTAGGAGGAAATAATGTAGGCAAGGTCTGGAGTCAACCAGGCGTTACTGCGGAGGTCCTTGCCAACGGTATAAATTGACAGGAAATTATAATTTCGTGTTGCAAGAACTTATAAGATCGGGGATAGAGCACGGCGTCCATCACCACCCCCGCCGCAAGCCGTTGCGGCTGAAACGTTTGAGCAAGTTGAGACAGACATGATTGGGAACAGTCAGGCCATCCGTGACCTTAGGTGCCTAGTCGCCAAACTAGGAACAGTCGATTCCACCGTGCTCATTCTCGGCGAATCCGGCACTGGCAAAGAATTAGTGGCGCGCGCGATTCACGCGGCCCCGTCGCGTGGTGACCGCCCCTTTATGGCCATCAACTGCGGTGCCATACCGGAGCAGCTCTTAGAGTCTGAACTATTCGGCCACCGACGCGGCAGCTTCACCGATGCCAAGAGCGATCGGAAAGGTATCTTCGAGGCGTGCAGCGACGGCACTCTGCTTCTTGATGAGATAGGCGATATGCCGCTCACCTTGCAAACCAAATTGCTGCGCGTCTTACAAGAGCGGCAAATCACGCCAATCGGAGCCACTGCACCCATGCCTATTGCCACACGTGTGATAGCTGCAACGCATCGTGACATCGCCTCTGAAGCAAAAATGCGACGCTTCCGAGAGGATCTTTACTACAGGCTGTCGGTGGTTGTGGTGAGATTACCGCCGTTACGCGAGCGTCGCGATGATATCCCTTTACTGACCGAGCACTTTCTTCAGCAATTTAATCGGCGCTTTGACCGGCGGATGAGATCACCGGATCACGCGACGATGACACAATTAATCCATTATGACTGGCCTGGAAATGTGCGCGAGCTGCAGAACATGATCGAGCGAGCTGTGGTCCTGGCGAGTGATGACGAGCTGAGAATTGACACCATGTTTTCTCGTAGCGACGCGATCCATGTGATGAAATCCGCAGAGCGCGCGGAACCCACAGATCTCTCGCAGTTGCCGCCAGCACTCTTGGCGCTGCCGCTGTCAGAGGCCAAGCAACAATTTGAGCGCAGCTACATCAGACAATTACTGCAACGCAGTCGCGGTAACATCTCAGAAGCTGCACGTATCTCTGGACGCTACCGCGCTGACATCTACCGTCTCATGAACCGGTATAATCTGGCATGTGATTTGCTTAAGACATCACGTTCCGCGGAAAAATGACGGTTTCCGCGTTAAAGTGGGCGGCGTATTCAACCTACGCCGCCCACGGCGCGTTTTAGCGCCGATTGACGCAACTAAGTACAAATTGACGTGGTATGAAAGTTGCACATTGCTTCCTGACCCCGCTCCATAAGCTGACAACTAGGAACACCAAAAGCAGGAGGCTCGCGATGTACTGGTTAGAAGACCACGCCACGACGATTATGGAAATAACTCCGCCACCGAAGGCTGTCTTTCATCATAAAGGGATCCTTCTCATCGATGACGACCCCTGGTTTCGTGCCGTCTTTCGCGTGGTATGTGAGGCGCGCGGCCTGCCGATCACTACCTTTGCCTCACTTGCCGACATGCCGTCGGTAGCTGCTCTAAAAGATTATGATTTGGTGATCGTCGATTATTATCTCGAATCCTTCACAGGCACCGAGATCGCTGAATACGTCGATGCCTTCTTCAGCCAAGTACCGGTCGTCATCGTCAGTGGCAGCCAAATTCCCTCAGCCGTGGATTGCGGGTGGCCTGCGAGTATCCGTGGGTTCATTACCAAAACCAACGGCGCCCACACGATTCTCGACTATGCGCTACAAGTGATCTCACCAGACGGGAACGCGACGAACCGTATCGCTAATGTGAATTAAGAAAGATGCCACGAGGGCTTCCGCTGACTGGACAAACGTGATGCAAAGGAGGATTGCCATGACTAAGGTACGTGAGGAACCCGGGCCAACTACTGATAAACTCATAGTTTTTGATGACGATCCGTACTTTGGCGCCCTGATTTCGGCTACAGCGCGGCAGTTTAATTTTTCAGCCCACTATTTCCAGTCTCTATATGCCATGGGATCATTTGCGCGGATTCGTAATTACGACATCGCCATTATTGACGTTTTTATGGACTCCATCCGCGGCGACGAACTGGCGACTTACATTGACATGTTTTGCGCCGATATACCCGTGATCCTAGTGAGTGGGGAAAGGTTCGATCATCAAGATCGACGCACCGTTTGGCCACCATCAGTGCGCGCCTTCATACCCAAAGCAGCGGGAGCACACCAGATCCTGGGAGCCGCAAAAGCAACATTAAATCGCGATCGGATGCTCCGGCGCCTTGCTGCTGGTGAGCCCTATGTGAATCACCTGGGCATTACTGATCTAGGCCAATTAGCGCCCGCTGGCATAGTGTAGCAATTTGCTCCACTAGTAGCATTTGGTGTGTGGTTTTTGCTTCAGTCTGAAGCGCAGATTCAAGTTGCTGCGCTACCTCACTGATCTCAGGAAAGCCGTAGCCTCCAGCCGTGCCCTTCAGGTCATGACACACGCGCGCTGCTTGTGCATGATCTCCGCGCTCTACGGCAGACCTTATTTTATCGACATATCCCGTCAAATTACGCACAAATTCAGGCAAAATCTCAGCGATCACCTCGTCCGTTGCAAAGATAGATTTCATGGGCTGCAACTTGTCATGGGTAATATTCATGATGAAAACCTCACATAGGACATCGGGTCTGCATGACGTCTGGCATGGCTATGCACTATTGGCATTTTGTTTGCAATGCGCTCCATGCTGACTCGGTCACACTTATCACTTGAGGTTGATTATGCAACAAGTTTGGAAGACGCAGGCGCGCAGCGGTATCTTACCCGTCCTCTCAGTCGTCCCAGTCCTCTTCGCCATGAGTTGTCAGACTGTACCGATCGAAGAACTACCACCACACGCAGACCCCTCGGCCGAGATCAGTAAAGTCGAGGATGGCCTCTCGCGCGCTGCCGAACATCAGGGTGACGTTCTTGCTCCAAGCTACTTCAAATCAACCAAAGAATATCTGCACACGGCGAAAGTCGAACGCGACAAGAATGCGGCGAACAAAAAAATATTACATGAAGTTGCTAAAGCTAAGGCCTACCTAACGCGCACCGAAGCGACGATAAAAATGGCCGAAGATGTGATACCTGGAGTGATCGAGGCGCGACAAGCGGCTCTCGATGCTCATGCTCTTGACTACGACCGCAAAGGGCTGGAGAAAGCTGATGATCGCCTGAAGAAAATCACAGAAGACTTAGAGGAAAACGATAAATCGCCTGCTATAAAGAAACGGGCCGCCTTGCAGCAAGACTATGCCGCTGTCGAGTTAAAAGCGATGCAGCTTGGCACGACTGGTCCGGCCGAACACCTGCGTGATCAGGCTCTACGTGAGGGCGCGAAGACACACGCACCACGTACACTGACCCAGCTGGAACAAAAAATCAAAGAGGCATCAAGTCATGTCGCTATCAATCTACGAAGTAAACTGACGCTACGAAAGTTGAGCGAATCGTTAGCCGCTGACGGCAAAAGACTGCTGAAAATCACCCGTGACTCCAAAGCCCTCAATGCCGCAGACGGCGAAGCCATCGTCCTAGAACGCGAATCGAGCGCAGAAAAACTTGCGGCCGAGAGTGCTCAAGTCAAAGCCAAAGACAAAGAACTAGCTAAAACAACAGAAGAGCTTGAGGCTACCGAGCAACGCGAGGCGGAGCTAGCTGCGACTAAGAGCTTCCAAGACAAAATCAAGGAAGCGCAGCGTGAGTTCTCATCGGCAGAGGTCCAGTTAGTGCAGCAGGGTCGCACGGTAACCATGCGTCTTATCGATCTCAGGTTTCTGCCCGGACAGTCATCTCTAAATTCAAATCGCTTTGGTCTCCTGAACCGTGTCCGCACGGTGATCGACACCTTTGCTCCGGCCGAGGTTGTGATCCAAGGTCATACTGATGCCACGGGCGATAGCGCTAGCAATCAAGCCGTGTCTCTGGCCCGTGCTGAAGCCGTGCGTGACTTTCTCGAGTCCGCTAAGGCTAAGGACCCTGCAAAGCACCTCACCATGCGTGCCGAGGGTCTAGGTGATCAGTATCCAGTCGCCTCAAACAAAACTGTATCCGGACGCGCCCAGAACCGACGCGTCGATATCGTGATAGTCCCCCAGGTTCCTCCCCCATTGGCCCACTAAGCCTCCCCGGCACAGTCAGCCACTTGACGCGCGAGAGTCAGCGTCAAGTGGCTGATTCGTTTTTTAACGTCCTGTGCATAGCAGTGAGCAGAGGATATGCGCGCTCATCATGGGCAAGTCCGGCCAAAAAATCGGTCTCCGTCGGGCGCCCCAAGCGCCGATCACGCGCCATGGAGTTTTCATTGGCCGCCGTCGCTTCTATGAGCTTGAGCAGTGCGTGATATACATCCTCGCGGGCCAAGGGCCACGCACCCCATAATTGGCCACCCAGCAGCCAAGTTTCGTGAAAAACAGCAACCAGTGACGGCAAGTCAGCCAGCAAATCTCCATTGTGCGCCAATTGCCGGGTCGCCGTCATTGAATTGATCACGGTGTTGAAGAGCCACTTACGCCTGTGGAGCCAGGCGATTTGGCTATGCCACTTAAATTGGCGCGGAGCACGCGCAAAAATCATCGCCTCCACAGGAGTTAGTGCGCTCTTGCTCGGTGCGGATTGGTGCGATGGACCGACAGCAAACTCCCCCGTACGCGAGCGCCAGGCGTAATGACGCGGTGCTGTTACACTAATACCAAACGTGCAGTAACCAAGGCGCCAAACTAGGTCAGGTCTCCGCTCGATCTCCAAACTCAGTGCCTCGTAAATGGCACCGTTGCCGAGCGGCCACACGGCAGCACCAGCCGGTAGCGCACGGCATTCCCGTAATGCTTGCGCCACATCAAAAGCCTTCACGGTGACCACAGCCAGTGACGCCGTCGCCACATCGGCAGCGGTGGCCGCAGGTACGTGCCCCTGCCATGTAGCATCATCCGTACCGTATCCCTGCACGACTGCGTCCACGGCCACCGGACCAGATCGCCCGATAAAGCGCGGTGCTAAACCTAAACCGGCAAGTAAACTAGCCACGCCCGTGCCGACAGCGCCGTCACCGATGATGATAATTCTGGGGTCCGTAGGTGGTGGCATTGAGCTTGGCTGAGCCATGGGTGCGTCCTCATTTAAGCTGAGTCATCTAAGCAACTTAACAATTTCTAGTGCTTTTGCCATTAAAGTTGAATGGATGTGGTGCCGATGGTGGGCCGAGGGAGGAGCCTATGACTAGCCCAAGAGAAACCGCGCGGCCTTTTAGTGAGACTGTAGTCATAACTGACGACCAAACTTGGATATGGCAGCTCATTTCCGGGCTCCTGAGCCGCACGGGAGCAGCTCACGTGAGGCTGCCATCGACGGTCCCAATGCGGCAGAGTTGGGAGCGGCTTAAGATTGCACCGCATTTCATTCTACACTGGGAATGCCAGGGCCGCTCCGCTAGCGCTCTGGTTGAGGAAATTCTCAACATCAACCCATCATTTGACGTCGCAGGCCGCATCGTAGTCGTGACGACGAACCCAACTCACGAAGATGTGGTAACCATCGCCGAACTGGGTATCACACGCATCGTCCGCTTGACGACACGAGAGCAGGATATGGCGCGCGCTGTGAGCGAGCTACAAAATCATATCAGTGCCAAGCACAGCTTGAGTCCTACCGAACTACGCTGGCGTAAACTGATCAGAACAGCGACGATGCTGTCGGAGGCATCGCCGGCGGAATGCCGGGATCATGTGGCACGTGAGCTACGCGATCTCGGTGGTGCCGACAAAAGTGCTCGCTACCACGATGTCGAGGCTTTCCTCCACATGGCATGCGGCAGGGACCGCGAGGCCATTGCCTCTTGGCACCTCGCGCTCGATAAGAACCCTAAGTACCATCATGCCTACTTTAGTCTCGCCACTTTCTTCCGCCGTCGCGGACGACTTGATGAGGCCATAGCGATCCTACAAAAACTTCAGGCCATCTCGCGTCAGAGCACGGCGCGACTTGTCGCCATGGCCGAGATTCATGTGGCCAGGAAAGAGCTCGCCTTAGCCGAGTCACTGTACCGTGGCGCCCTCGATCGGGATCCCATGTGCAGTCCGGCGCTCAGTGGACTAGCGGAGCTAAGATTTCATGCTGGCGATCTCGAGCTGGCACGGTTTCTCTTGTCCAAGTCACAATCAGTGCAGAAAACCGCCGCCAATCTAAACGAACTCGGGATTACCATGGTCCGGGAGGGCCATTATCAGGAGGCACTTGAGCACTACACTAGGGCGCAGTATGTGTTACCACAGCAAGACAAGAGTGCACTTCTCTACTACAATATTGGGCTATGCTATGCGCGCTGGGGACGACCACAAATAGCCTGTGAGTTCCTGAAGATTGCACTGATTAAAGAGCCACTGTTTAAAAAAGCGCAGCGACTCCTGGCACGCCTTGAGACTGCGCTCAAAGTCACACCAAGAGTTGCGTAGGGCTTAGCACCGGAGACTGGTTTTAGATTACGGTCTTGACGATGGATTTTTCGTCAGTCTGGTAGGTGTTTGGCAACTTCTTCGATTCGCGGACCAAATAAGTCTGCTGATTGCGCAGATACTGGACGATGTTGTGGCTGTGCGGGTCGGTTTTTAGGCGATCAATCTCGACTTGAATGTCGTTAATACGCTCGGTGTTATCTTCTTTTTGGTAGATCTGATCGAGGATTTCGTTGAACTTCAGTTTGTCCGGCTCAGAGAGACCCGACGTGTTTGTGTAGCGATGGTACTTATTGACGGCCATCGGCTCGGTACTAACGACGACGTTGCCGTCATCTTTTTTCTCTACCACCACGCCTGGCTCCGTGTAGATACCAGACTTCGGAACTAAATCACCAATGTGTGCCATATGCGTGCCCTCCTTGGTTAACGTACGTTGATCTCGTCGAGCTTAAACTCACGAGGTTTGATGTTGTATGTGTTCATTAGATGCATCATCTCGGACCGTAGGTAGCGCGATAGATCGCGATTGCGCGGATCTTGGTCGAGCTCCGTAAGCTTGGTCTGCATGGCCGCGATCCGCTCCGCTGGCTCCTTGGTTTCGCCCTTGATGCGGTCGAGGATCTCGTTGAGGGTAGCGCGCGTATCAGCACTCATGCCGTTGATGTAACCGTGGCGAAAAGCCTGTTGTACAGCCTTCTGGTCCTTCTCAAGGATGAGTTCTCCCGAGCTCGGCAGACGGTCTTTGACGACCGCCGGTTGCCCGGAGCGCAGGAATACAGCATCGCCAATGCGGATGCTCATACAAACCTCGATGGGTGGGGATAGGCTGAACGTGCGGACGGAAGGCTACTTGGTTATTCTATCAACCTCGCGCATTGCGCACAACCGCCTGAAATTAGGCATTTTTTTACATCCGAGTAGGCAAAATCAGCAGTCTGGCCACTTTTTTGCGCAGGTTCCGGACTCAAGTTTTTTCGAAATTAGGCCGAAATAGGGTATGTAGCGGGGAGGTTGCATGTAAATTCCGCAGCCCACAAGGGATGTTACGAGGATTTTATGGGTACGGTCATAAACTTCACAATCTACCGAAAGAAAGCCCGAAAGCAGTACATGGCCAAATACGGCAGACGGATCGAACGGCTCGTCCAGAATTTCATCCGCCACAATGTCGAGTGCGACTTTCAGCAGCTAGCTGAAGAGTACCAGGCCGGCCAGCAGGATGGGGACATGGTGTCCTGGGATTACGTTCAGTTCCGTGACATCGTGGCCGAAGCACTAGACCAGGTTTACGGAGCCGCTCTCTACGAGCAGCTGAAAACACAACCGTGGTTTGATGGCACTATGATCCACAAGGACGAACTCATCGACATGTGTCTGACGACATTCATCCTCGGGAGCTGCCATAGCGCTGCCAAGACTTGAATTAGGCCCAAGCGGGTGCCGCAGCGACTCCGGTCAGGACCCAGTCATACTCCAACGCCTCAGGTCGGCTTCAGATCAGCCTCAATTCAGCCTTCGGGCTTAAGTTTAGCCCGGGTCACTTCGCCCAACTCAGCAGGAATATGAGCCGTGATGAGACCCTCAGCGATTTCACGCAGAGCGGTGACGGCTAGTTTATTTTTGGATTTAATGAGAGGCTCCTCACCGCTCATCAGCTGCCGCGTGCGCGTTGCCGCAACGGTAACGAGAGCAAAGCGGTTTTCCAGCACGTCCAAACAATCTTCGATGGATACCCTAGCCATAAGTGTGTGCCTCAATCCTGCAGTGATAGCTAACGGTTGGCTCAAAAGCTGGAAGCGTGTAGGATGCCGCCATGCTATGATCAGCCCTCGGAGCCAAGACATTAATTGGATTTGATCGAAGTTTCAAGTCCATATCTGGAGCACTGTCCCATGCTGCTGCCGTGGAGCAAGAAGCCACTGATACTAGGTCTAGGCCTAGCCCTGACGCTGGGCTGCGGCCGTTCCCGCCGTGAGATCGACACGACCATGCCACCCACCGTGGCAACACCAGTGCTATCGCTAGCACCCCCACTCAGTTTTGAAATCGCTGATCCCGAATGCCAAAACGGGTCTGGACTAGCGACCCTGACCGCGACCGAAGTCCGCAGTTGGCAGGGGCAGGTTCCCGTAGCCACAACGGTCAGTCTGACTAAAACCATCAGCACCGACACTTTGGGCGATGAGGCGATCGGCCTTACGACTTACGGTGACGGTTATCAGCGTAGCTGCGATTTTCGTCGTGGTCGCGGCCTACGCTGCCAGGACGCAAGTGGACGTGAGCTCATGTGGCGCGAAACCTCCAGTGGCAAGAGTCTGAAAATTTGCCGCGACGCATACGCTTATCCCCGCCTCTCCCATGAGGCGGTGGCGCTGACTAGCCTGTACCATCTCCAGACGGCACGAAGTCTCTACGCCGCTGTTTCTGGCCCCGACAGCCCCCTGCCAGCACCGCTGCGCCTCTCTGTGTTACCCACTTTTGCCACCGACCTGGCGCACTACCCTATCAAGTCTGACGACGGGACGCGCGAGGGCCTGGTGCGTACGTTCGTTACCGATAATCTCGCCTACTTCCCCGATGCGCAGATGCTGGCCGTGTTTCCGATCCGAGAGAGCGAGGCAAATCTCTTGCGAGGCTATTACTGGGAATCGGCCTTTGTCCTCGCTCACGAGTATGCCCACCATATCGATCTGACGCGGCACGCGAGTGCCATGGCGGCGCTCGGTCTGCGCTGGAACCCCATGCTGCACAGCTATGTTACGGACCGCACCTCGGCTCGTCTGACGACGACGGCGACGACGACCAGGCAGCCGGCGCGTTTGGCCGGCGCCATGGCGGAGGCCTTTGCAGATCTCATCGGTTTTTACACGGCTGGTGCGAGAGAGGATGCCGTGAGCGGGCTGCCTTACATAGGTCGCGACCGCGTTGTCACCCAGGATCAGTTTCGCGGTGGTAGCCCCAAGACACTGACACCGGAGCGTCTCGATACGCTGCTTGGTGGCGGCAAGCTGGGCGACGACTTGATCGACTTCGGCGACATTCACGCTGGGGGAGCCGTGCTCGCTCATGCTTTAGACCAGATTTTTTTGCAGCTCACCGGCACAAGCTCCGCCTCAAGATCACCGGAGGAGATCAAGCAGCACTACCAATTAGCCTTGCGGTTTATGGATACCTATACCGCACTGGCTACCGCATCGCGCAGCGCTGATCGTGAGCTTAGCCCTGGTGAATTATTGGCGCCGCTCGGTCTGGCTATCACACAAATTGGTAACGATTATCTAAGCTCCGAGACTGGCCAGGCCACCGCTGATCCTGCTAAGGTGAAGAAAGTTATCTGTGAAATAATGAAAGACCGCGTTCCGGCGCTGACGACACCGCCTTTTGCCGAGGATAATCGTTGCTGATGAAGCCTAGACGTCTGCTCCCGTTTGCAACCGCTGCCCAGATCCTAACTGCCTCGTTGCTGGTGAACACGATCGGCCCAACGCCATGGGTGCAGGCAGCGCCGCAGCAAGCCTCGGGACCGAGGAAAAAAGGCGGCACACCGCCATTCAACTTGCGTGCCGTGCTAGAGACCGCCAATCGCTACTACGAAATGGGGCGTCTCAACGACGCCCTGGTCGGCTACAGCGCCATCCTTCAGCGCTATCCCGCTCATACAGCAGCAATCGTGCAATCGGCCAAGATCTACTACCGCATGGATCGCTACAGCGAAGCTGCCCAACTCTTTAGTCGCATCACCGTCAACGAACTTGACCCCGAAACCAGTTACGAATACGGCTGGTCACACTTTAACCTACGTAATTACGATGCGGCTTTGCGCGGATTTCAACGCGTCCCACTAGGTCACTCGTTATCAGATTTAGCGAATTATTACGGCGGCATATCAGCTATTAAGTTGCGTCGCTTTGACGTTGCTGAGGACATGCTGGAAAAGGCCCTCGTCCTGCCGGATAAATTGGCGAAAAGCCGCGGCCTTTACCTCAAACACGTGCAGGCTCTCCGTCTCATGCACCAACAGCATGAATTAGCGCGTGAACGCGAACTCGAGCGCGAAACCTTGGCCATGGCAGTGCCCAAGCGTAAACCCAAAACTGAGAACGAACTAGTGCCCATCGCTGATGCTGCAGCGCAGGCGCCAGCCCAGGCGTCAGCGCAACTGGCCGGAGCAACGACCACGCAAGGGTTCAAATCAGTAGAGCACACTGCCACCATGAGCTACCTAGCTGAGCAACAGGTTACTAACTATCATGGTCGCGACCGGAGTAAGTTCGACGCTAAGGTGGCGACGTTTGACGTGATCACAGGACCACAGGCCGTCTTACCTTTCTGGCGGCAAAGCAAAGATCGAGCAGCGAGTGTGGGCCTGCAAATTGACCTCGGACTGGAGAGCCGCGTTCAGGACGGCAAGGAGCAGACGCTCTGGGCTGGGGTGAGTGACCACATGCTGGCACGGCAGCTCAACCAACGCCTGGGGAATAACGCTGATCTTTACGCCCACGCAGCCGGGGACGCCTGGCTCGAAGTCCCCGTGGGTGCCATGAGTTGGTTTGACATAGGTGTCGATGCCGATAGCTTATTCGGTGATTTTCAACGCCTTAAGAGTTTAGGCTACCGACGGGGCTACGGTGACTGGCGTTGTCGCTGCGGCTTTGGCGATTGGGGGATTTCAGCGGTCTACCGCGACATTGTCGATAGCCTCAACCAGCCTATAGTACAGGGCGGTGGCGGTAGTTTGTTTCTCAAGTCCGAGGTAGCCTCCAAATTGGAGCTCGGCGTCGATCTGAGTTATCAGAGCCTGGCCTATGTCGATCAGGGCGAAGCGCTCGACGGTCCGGACAGTCTAGCGACCGTAAAGTTTAGCGCCGTGCAGGGCCTACCGCTCAATCTTAAAATCACGGCTACGGCTGCCTACCAGCAGCAGTCCAACTACCAGTTGCACAACATCGGCAACTTCGCGCAGCTCAGTGCCGACGGTAGTAACATCTTCGGTCGCGCTAGTATTGAGGGGTCGCCTCTGCGGTTCTTGAATCTGGGCGCCGCGGCGCTGGTCAATGCTACGACCTGGCAACTGAAGGACGAGACTACCAAAGAGGCTTTCGAGCCTTTAGTGCCGAGCTACACGCAGGAACTAAATCTGTGGGCGGGCATTAACCTGCTCTTTTGACGGTAGGCTGAGATGTCTGGTCTTTTAAACGCGCACCACCGGTGGGAGTAGACGCTATGCCTGATCGCGAATGGTTACAGCATTTGGCCACGGCGCGTCTAGTTGACGGTAGCCTCCAGCCTAGCGATGAAGAGGCACTCAGGGCAACGGTATATAATCGCATCGGTCATGCCACCGAGGATCTCAAAGCGCTCGCAGAGGACTATGCCGCCGCCCTCACCGAGATCAGTCAGGCACGTATCAACGTGCGGGTGCTCGACGTCGCGGCTGGCGAGCGCGGTGAGCCAGGACCTGGATTTATGATGCTGCTGGGGCGGCATCAGCTATGCGTCAGGCGTCGCAACTACACGCTCACGGGCGAGATCAGCACGGTGCAGGACTTTCAGCGGCAAATTCTTGGGACTGCGGTTTTTGAGCCCAAGACCGATAGTTTTGGCTCGCTTCTTTGGCAGTCGGATAACGCCTTGCTAATGAGCAGCGACCTGATTATTAAAAGATTATTCGAGCAGCTAATGAGAGCGGCAAGGATCACTAATAGCAGTGAGGGCTAGACCAATGCGCGTAAAGTTCAACGAATCTGATCGTAACATAGTACTAGAGCACATCAAGGCAGCTCTTGGTCAACGCAAGCTCGCTGACCTGCTTGATTTTAGTGTCTCACCTGGCAGTCTCATCGTAAAAATTTCAAAACTCGGCACCTCAGAGCTCTCGTTCACGGAAAAACCTGTGGCGAGTGGGCTTGAGTACACCCTGACTGGCGAGAAGATCGCCCTGGCTCATCGTGCTTTCAAGGGCGAAGTCACGGAAAAGATCATCAAAATTGTCGAAAAAGCTGGTGGCACAGTAGTCGCATGAACCAAGCTGCACTAGACATCGTCGGGGATTTTTTATGGGACAGTGAGTTTGCACGCACTGTCGATGATCTGACGACGAGTCAGTGCGGCATACCAGCGCGTGTGCTTATGGAGCTAGCCGGCCGCGCCGTTGCCGACGCCGTACGCGACTTGAGTGAGGACGACGATGAGGATGACGGCGCCAGTGCAACGCCGATCATCGTGCTTGCTGGTCCCGGTAATAATGGTGCGGACGCTATCGTCGCCGCACGATGGCTGCACGCTGCGGGCAGACAGGTTCATACCTATTTGGTCGTAGATTCAGAGGCTACGAAGCGCGCCCCACTGCTTGACGACCAACTGCGCACGGCGCGCGCCTCGGGACTGGTGATTGATCATTACAAGCGTGGCGCTCTTGGTCGCTTTAAAAAAGCTGAGCCGGTCATTATCGACGGTGTCTTCGGTATCGGCCTGACCCGGCCCGTGGGTCACGACTCGTTGGCTGCGTCTGCACTTAAAGAGGCGGCTAATATTGCTGATACCACCGTGGTGGCGATTGATATTCCGAGCGGCCTCGATGCCAACAGCGGTCATAGTGAGACCGCGCTGCTTCCTGCAGATCTGACGATCACCTTTGGCGGCAAGAAATTGGCGCACGTCCTAGCACCAGCTCGCGATCTGGCGGGCGAGGTGGTGGTGGTTGACATCGGATTCCCGGCGCGCGTGGTTAATCAAGTGCAGGCCAGTAAGCCTAGTCGGTTTGTGGTCCCTGACGGCAGGGAGCTCCTCCTTGACGATCCGTGGTCCAAGCTCAAACGTAGCGCGCACAAATATGACCGCGGCCATGTCCTGGTGATCGGTGGTAGCGCTGGCAAGACGGGTGCACCCTTACTTGCGGCGATGAGTGCGCTGAGATCCGGTGCTGGGTGGGTCAGCGTCAGTATGCCGGATTCCGCTATGGCAACGTTACGTGGGGACGTCCCACGCGAGCTCGTATTCGAGCAACTGTTTCGCGGCGACGAACTAAACTCACTTGCTTTAGCAAAGTTTATTGCTGAGCGTAAAGTGCGCGCTGTCGTCATCGGACCCGGCATGATGCAGAACCCTTTGACGCCGGCCGTTATGACCGAGCTTGCAGCCTTTAGCGCGGAAACAGGCTGCATGATGGTGCTCGATGCAGGGGCGACACACGGCACCCTGCCTATGCTTCGCGACGGCGGCTTGGTGGCCAAACATTGGCTACTCACGCCGCATCCAGGCGAATGGCAGCGCCTAGCTGCGCCACCGCCACCGCCACCATTATCCCGACGTGATCTAGAGGCCGCGCAACAGGTGGCCTGCGAACTCGGTGTGACCCTACTCTACAAACACGCGACACCAGTGGTTGTGACGGGTGACCAGGAGCTACCGGCCTTTGTCTTGACGGATGGCACTCAGGCTCTGGCGCGGGCTGGGTCTGGGGATCTACTCGCCGGAGCCGCTGCGGCCCACGGCGCCCTGGGCCTCAGCGCTACACTGTCAGTGCTCCGGGCGCAAACCGTCATCGCCTGGGCTGCACGCCTAGCAGAAAAAAGGCGCGGCCCCCACGGCGTGCTCGCGCAGGATATCCTGGCCTGCATGGGCCAGGTGACCGACGTTGCCGCCGAGGCCGAGTAGTCAACTCAGGATCCTGTGGCGTCCTTAATAATGCGGCATCGCTGGATCGATACTGGTGGCCCATTGATCGACGCCACCGGCCAGGCTGACGGCCGAGGCCACGCCTTGTTCCCGCAGGTACATAGCCGCGCTAAATGACCGCACCCCGTGGTGACAAATGGTCACGACGCGCAGCGCCGCCTTAAGCGTGGGGAGTAGCGTCGCAAAATTCTCCTCGACGAGCAAGATACTGCCCGGAATATGGCAGATGTCGTACTCCCAGCGCTGCCGCACATCGACCAAAATGGGACGAGCCGGATCGTCACCCACATGGGTATCTAGAGCCGTCTTAAGCTGCGCCGCGGTCCACTCGATATCTTGCATCATAGCCACGATGCCCTCCAAGCGCTTGATGACATAATTGACGTCCAGGCCCACCTCGCGGGCTAGTGCGCGCACGGTCTCGGGGTGCGCCTTGGGTCCGCCCACCCAAGCTGGGGGCAGATTAAAGATCTCGTCGAGCACCATGGCGAGGTGCGGCATGTTGAGGTCGGCGATGACGGTATCTTGATCAATCATACAAAAGTCCGTAAAGATCCAAGTCACACCTAACATGATTGGGTGCGTGGGACCAACTACCAAGTCCAACTATAAAGTGGAGACACCGATGAAGATGCCCGGAGCCAGCATTCTACCCTACGGTGGCAAACAACCTAAATTGGCCGCCGACGTCTTTGTCGCCAGCGGTGCCCACTTGATCGGCGACCTTGAGATTGGCGCCGGTAGTAGCATTTGGTTCAACACTGTGGTGCGAGGCGACGTCCATTACATCAGGATCGGCGAGCGCACCAATATTCAAGACAACTCAACCGTTCATGTCACGGGTAACAAATTACCCTGCATTATCGGCAGTGACATCACCGTGGGTCACAACGTTCTGCTGCATGCCTGCACGGTTGAGGATTTGTGCCTGATCGGCATGGGCGCCATTGTTCTCGACGGCGCAGTCATCAGTCGCGAATCGTTAGTCGGCGCTGGTGCCGTAGTGACACCGGGCAAGACTTTTCCGCCGCGGTCGCTGATCATCGGCTCGCCAGCGCGCGTTGTCCGCAGCCTGACAGAGGCCGAAGTCCAGGGACTCCGGGACTCGGCCCACGCCTATGTGCAGACGGCTCTGTCCTACGCGCGTTGACGAGCGTCGTTGTCTTAGCTTGCGCTCTCCTTCAGAGAGTTGGTGATAAGGGTCTGGTTACGCTCGATGCGGCTTTCTAGTTCTTTGATCGTCACTTCGATCGCCGCCAACTCGCCGGTTAGCTGCTTCACTGTTGCTTCGACCTGCTTACTCGTATTGGCGTTGGAGATACCCGATCCAATCGCCGCACCACCAGCACCAACTGCGGCTACAGCCGGGATAATAGCTGCACCGATACCACCCGTGAGGATACCAGCCGTAATCGCCAGCGCTGTCAGTAGACCTGCAGCGACACCTTGCCCTACGGCGGCACCGCTGTCGTTAGTGATACCCTTGCCTTGTGCATCGGCAATCTTGACCTGCAGCTTTGCTCTGTTCTCGAGCGCTGTGGCTTTGAGCGCGGTGTCGGCGATCACAGCTTGTTGAATCTGTTCAATCTGCCGCGCCTTAGTGAGGGCTGCGCCGTTGGGGGTGGTCCCCTTCTTCTTCTGACCTGTGATTTCATCGATGTCGTCTTCATCATCGCCGGTGGCGCCTTCTTGGGAAAACCCAGCGCGCGACTTAGGTGATTTTATTTGCTCCGAGCTACCGCAAGCAGTCAACCCGAGAGATCCCGCTAAAACTGATGCGATTAGTTTTTCGGTGGTCAAATTTTCTCTATGATTGAAACGCATGATACTTTCCTCTTAGGGCAATCCTCTTAGGGCAATCCTCTTAGGGCAATCCGTTGTCCTAGGTGTGTCACTGGCTTACTCAGTGCCTAGGTTCCTCAGGTCGTTGATCTGCCGCCGCATCGAGGCAGCCTGAGCCTTGAGGTTTTTCACCTTGGCCTGACAGGTCGCCATGTCAGCAGCCTCAAGGCCGTTGAGTTGATTGACACCGGCCTTGATAGCGGCCTTATTGATCTCAGCATCGACACCTTGACCGACCGTTTCGCCTAGCGTGCCACCAATGCTGCCGAGAGCTGAGCCCCAATTGCCGCTCATGCTCCCCTGGAAGATACCGACGCCTAGCTGGCCAATGCCGGCCACCGCTTGCCCAGCGCCCGTGGCCGAGCTATTTGGTAGAATTAGTTTTTGAGTCTCTCTGTCGAGCATTTTCGTCGACATACCAAAACACTGCCGATCGTATGTATCGGCGAGACTGTTGAGCTTCGATGCCTGCTCCAGCAGGTAGTACACCTGTCCTTGCCGGATCTCACCTGGGGTCTTGTCCTCGCCGTTATCGATAAATGCTGCAAACGGATCGTTAGGATCTAGTTCGCCACTTGTTTTACTGGCATTTTTATCGACCTCGGCTTTACCCCCACCTTTTGCGGCTTTGCCACTAGGGGGAGGCGTTGACGACGCACCGTCGCAGGCGGTTGTCACGAGCGCGATCAGACTGATACCAAGGATGGCTGTGCGCATCTTCATATTAAACCCCCATATTTATGAGTGAAACGTACTCTTCATTCTTGGCGGCGATTTGCGCCTCAAGATTGGCGATCTCAACTTCCCACTGCTGCATCATCTCCTCGACGGTACCGGTGATGCGTTTGATCGTTTTTTCGTTTTCCGACTTCGTGATACCGACAGAAACAGCGTCACCGATAGATTGAAAACCCTTGGTAAAGCCCTCCATTCCAGAAGAATCGATCCCACCCAAGGTTGATCCATCGGCCTTACCAGTGCCACCGACCCCAGCGCTACGCGCTGCTGCGGTGCCAGTACCCTGGTCTATCGCAGTGCCTCCAGAGCCGCCACCGATGCCACCTAAGGCTAACCCTAGGCCACCGAAGAGAAACGAGGTACCAGCAGAGGCCAAAGCGCCTTGCACTGTCTTATCAGACATGGTGGGAAGCCCCAGCCCGAGGGTTGAGTATTTCTTCCCACGCAGGGTGTTTAATCTGTTTATGGCCGTGTCGCGCTCGTCCTCGAGTAACTGGATCTCTTCGCCGAGGGTTTCCTTACGGTTTGACCTGATTTGAGCAGCCGTAGGATTTTTGTCCTTAGGTTTTGCTCCAGCCTCATCAACTTTCAGCCCGCTGCCACCCGAGTCTTTTTCCTTCTTGATCACTGGGGGCTGTGCAGTCTCAGAACTGCCACAAGCGCTAACTGTCATCACCAATGCCAGAAAACCGGCATGAAAAACGCCCGACATAATGATGCCTCCAAACTACGGCGGACTAAAAGTCACTAAAAGTTAGCTTGCTTATCGGCTCGAGGACGTCAAAACTTGAGCTTTTTTGTAAGATTTCTGAATTTAGCAAAACATTTAACGATTTAGGATCGGCCTGAAATTGGTGATTTTCAAGCCTGGCACGAGTCGGTTGCGTCGAAATCGAAATAATTCCATTCCGGCTAAAGTTTTCACCCCAAAATGCCGATAAGCGCGCAAATTTTTAGCGGCCTGTCAGAGTGTGACGTTACTTAGTGGAGATCACCTTGATTCGCGTTTTACTGACTACAGTGAGCATTACAGCAAGCCTAGCGTTTGCCTGCTCTAATCCAAGTTTTACCAGCTCGGCTATCGACTACTCGCATTTAGACAAGTACTCGACCGATGTGTACGACGAGGTCGTCAAACAAATAAACGACAAAGAATACTTGGCCAAGATCAGTGCGGGGATGCAAGTGTCTCCCGGTAAATATCATGAAGTAATCTTGGGTAACTTAATCGACGGCGAATATAGTCTGGGTGGTTTCGTCTTCACTAAGGTGCTGACACAGGCAAAGCACGCACGTGATCTCACGGCAAACTTAAAGCAGTTTGCTAAGACCTATCCAAAGATGAAGGACCTATTTAAGAAATATCAGCTACAAGATACCCCTAACCTAAAGGCTGAAGACGTGCGGCTCTACTTCCGCTTTGGAGCTGATTTTTTTGCCAACGGTGGCTTTGCCGGAGACTCCAAAGGCTTGATGCGCAAATACTCAGAATCTGAGGTCATTCGTGTGATCCGCACGGGGATCTTTATCACCCAGCTCCCAAGCATTGGTGACCGCGCCGGTGGACGCAGTTTCGCACTGTACGGTAGGGGGCCCCGTCAGAACGGCTCGGGAGCTCCGGCCGCTGCCGCCACTAATATTGCCGGCAAGCACTTTTCTGCCACCAGATATAATGCCGCGAATCGCAACGAAAACGGCTGCAATATGTACAAGGATCCACGCGTTCCCTTACCGGAGGATTGCGTCTCGCCCGCCGAAGATTCCACACTTTGGGGCGAGGGCTGCCAAGACAATCCTAACGGCGATCCCATATGTGGAGAGCGTAATTGTGGACGCAAGATCAAAATCAGCGTTAATCGCAATGGCAAGCAAATTACCAAAAGTGGCACCATCTGTGGCTACTGCCCTAAACGCCATCGCGAGAATCAGCAGTACCAATCTTGCGCCAACGGTGACAACCTCGATATGTCGGAAAAACTATATTCAGACCTAGGCTACGACGGTAGCAACCAACGGCAATCTGGCTCCAATTTGGGCGACACGATGACCGTGCAGTGGAACGATGATAAATGACACCAGGTGTCAGATTTTTAGACAGACGCCTAGGATCGTAACGGTGTCAGCCACTGCCACATAAAAGATAAGTATATAAAATATTTGGCCACTAGCCGCCTCGGTGCGGCTGGCCTCAAAGTTGCTCCAGGCTAGCGTAAGCGCCCCTGTCGGGTGCCCGTCTGATCCTGCTCGCTGCTGCTGTTACCGCTGCCCCCCGCTGCCCCCGCTGTTCTGGAGTTGTGCTGTGTCTAGTCTGAATACCCGCGTTAGTGCCTGTTGGCGTCATCTCTTCAGTAACTATAAGCTGATTCTAGCTGCGATCGGTATCGTTGCCATCGTCACTCATGCTCATAGGCAGTTGGAAGCGGAGCAGGTTTTTGCCAAAGATGTGGCCGAAAGTGTCGTTGTTGCACCCGAGGGAGCCCCGCCGATAACTCAAGAGAGTATCGATCTGGCGATGCAAATCTACGGCATTAATTTGCCAAGCGGCACGGAGCCGCCCATGCTAGACCTAAACATGCAAGACCGCGGCTTAACAACGCGCTCACCGATACTAGACAAAGCGCGTGTGACCATTGGTCCCGCAGCCTTTAGTAGCTGGGCACTGCTGGGCTCAACCTTAGCGCATGAAATTGAAGTGCATTGTCAGCAAAACTTTTTCGCCATTTATGTGATGGACCTGATCGGTCTGGACGGCACCGGTGCTGCAGAGCGGCAGGCCTACATCCACGAGCTTTCGCATGCGCAGCGATTTGGCACCTTGGACGACGACGCCAAGATGATTGCCGATACCGTCGCCTTTTACTATCCCGAGGCCGAAGCAAAGATCAACGTCTCGCTCGCAGCACCTGTTAAGTCGTGGGTGGGGCGCGCTTTTCTTGCTGCTGCCCTAGTGTCAAACACAAACTGATCTACTTGCATGTTGACGTTTCAAGATCAGATGTCCGACCATGTCGTTTCCAATTAGGCTAAGAAAATGCCAGTCTCCGCGAGTTAACACTTGGAGGGGACATCGTGCATTGCCCAAACTGCAATTCTTCAGCGATCGTTAAATTCGGCTTTTACAAGTCACGCGGCGCAGACGAGAAGAAAATCCAGAGATATCGGTGCAAAGGCTGCAAAAGAACTCTGTCCGATCAGACCGATGCGCTCACCTTTGGCGAGCACAAACCCCTCGCAACGCAAAGCGTTATGCAGCTTCTGATGTGTGGCGTGTCACAGCGACGCTGCGCTAAAGTTTTAAAACTCCATCCGATCACGGTAGCTAGAAAGCTTTGCCGCCTGGGCATGCGCGCCATACAGCACAACCTGGCAGCTAGACCGCTTGCGCAAACGACTACCGTTTTGTTCGATGAAATGGAAACCTTCGAACACAGTAAGTGCAAGCCTGTGTCGATCCCCATCGCCGTGGAAGATGGGACAAGGAAGATCTTGGCCATCGATGCAGTGTCGATGCCTGCTAAGGGCAAACTCGCAAAAATCGCCAAAAGAAGATACGGACGCCGCGCTAATCATCGACGGCGGGGACTTTTAGATTTATTGGCACGAGTTCGCGAGGTTGCACCAGCGCTGACGCGCCTGAAGTCGGATAAATGTCCCCAATATCCCAGACTAGTTACCAAGGTATTTAACAGCGCCGTGGCTCACGAGACCCATAAAGGCCGCCGTGGCTGCGTGGTCGGACAGGGGGAGCTCAAGCGCGGTGGCTTTGATCCCTTGTTCTCGTTGAACCATACTTGCGCCATGATTCGGGACAACATTAAGCGCATGAGTCGCCGTACTTGGACCACTACTAAGCGTATCGACAGGCTCAAATACCTGCTATCCATCTATGCTTGGATCCACAATCAGC
>VGTI01000027.1 GCA_016874735.1 Deltaproteobacteria bacterium | reverse complement strand
GAACACGGAAGTCAAGCTCTTCTGCGGCAATGGTACTGCTCTTTTAAGAGTGGGAGAGTAGCACGATGCAGCCTTAAAAAACGAAGCCCCTGATTCCGAAAGGTCTCAGGGGCTTCTTGTTTTTTTTACGCGTTAGGTCCACACTCAGGGCGGCTCTTTTGATGAGAGTTTTGATGAGGACTTAGCACTATGACTACGCGTCAAAGAAATTCCCAGTCATTTGAGAAACCGTCGGCAGCTGAACTCAGGGCGAAACTCACACCACAGCAGTATGCGGTGACGCAAGAGGCAGCGACGGAGCCACCCTTTCGCAACCTATATTGGAATCATGAGGGCGAGGGTATCTACGTCGACATAGTCTCCGGCGAGCCGCTTTTTAGCTCCTTTGACAAGTTTGACTCGGGGTGTGGGTGGCCTAGCTTCTCGCGGCCATTGGAGCATAAGGCGGTTACGGAGCATGACGATCGGTCGCATGGGATGCAGCGCATCGAGGTCAGGTCGCGTCTTGCGGAGTCTCATCTGGGGCATGTATTCTCCGATGGTCCTTTACCAACTGGGCTCCGATACTGCATTAATTCAGCGGCCATACGCTTTATTCCTAAGGATCAACTGGAGGCCGAGGGCTATGGTGAGTGGCTTAGCCTTTTTGCCAAGTGATCGTGTGATTTGACGCAGTTTAGGCAGAGTCGTGGCATTTCCGGCTGGCATCAAGTTTGCTAGGTATTGAGTGTTCCCATTACATCATAAGGAGCGAATCATGAGAGTTCTTAGTCTGACTGGTATCTCCATGGGGCTGGTGTTGGTAAGCAACGTCGCTCTTGCTAACGAGGGTCGGCAGCCGCGTCCTGAGTTAGTGCGTGCACCAGTCGATAAAATTTTCGTACCGCATGGCTTTGACGATAACGACAACGTTGAACTCATTCTCAAAGGTGAGTTCCCCAGCACCTGCTACAAGGCGGGCCCCGTATCGTTCCGGCTTGATCAGGCCAGCCGTAAGATTACCATCACGGCTCAATCCTACCGTGCGCAGCAGACTATATGCGCTGACGTCATGATTAGGTTTGTGCAGCCCGTCCACCTCGGTGTGCTTGATGAGGGCACCTACACAGTTGAATTGCAGGATACGCCGCAGGTGGCTCCACTGCAGCTCAAGATTGAGCGGGCAAAAAAGCCCACTCAAGATGACTATCTCTATGCGCCCGTGGATACGGCAACGGTGCAACGCGATGACAACGGCGACGATGTCTTGCGTATCGAGGGCGAATACCCATACATGCTCACTGGCTGTATGATCACCCGCGAGGTCAAGGCGCAGTATGATGCTAATGGCGTTTTAGTCGTGCAGCCTATTTCAGAGTTTACTGAAGGCGATGAGTGCACAGCACAAAATCAAAAAACTCACTACACGATCAAAAAAGATCTGGGCAAGCTGCAGACGCAAGGTGAATTCTTAATTCATGTCCGGACGCTGAATGGTCTGTCATTGAACTACATCAGTGATCGCAAACCAGCGGCGGATGAGTCTCACTAAGTAAATCCCAAAATGCAGAGCCCCGAGGCACCACGTTTGCCTCGGGGCTTCTTAGTGACTCGAGCGACTCAGCGCAGACTGATGTCTAGTCAGACATGTGCTGCTGGGAACGGCATGGCAGCGTATAGCTCACCTCGCGGTGGGACCACAACCACGGCACTGCCGCTGTGCAGCATGGCGCGGAAGGACATCCGTCCAACCAGCATCGGTCGGGTGTGGAGCAGGCGGTGGCGCCCAAAAAACACGATATCAGGTGCATGGTCAGCAAGGGCAGTATTGAGCTCTCGTTCGACGGGGCCACTGCGGAGATCGTACTCGATTTTGACGCGTTGATCCTCGGCGGCGCGCGCGTATGGCTGAGCTTGAGCACGGAGTTTCTCTTTGCGCGCTTTAATCTCTTCAGCTACCACCTCATCTTCAGAGGTTGGACCAACGCCTCCATACTGGAGATGGGAGCGTTCCTTGATGATGCTCCAGGCATGCCGCAGTTTCTCTTGTAAGTCGGCAAACACGTGTACATGGCGCAGGTGGCAGCCGGGGACACTAGCGGCGAGTTCATAGGCCTTGCGTGTGGCCTCTCTCGTGCCGTCTTGTAGATCGTCTGCTAGGAGCACTCTCAAATTATGTTTAGAGAAATCGAGCGCTTTACTGTGCGGCACCGCCATCACCGGCAGTGGTGCATCGTGCATGAGTGTGAGCGTCGTCGTAAATCCCGAGGCGCCCATGCGGAATGCCTCAGCATCATAGCCGGTCATGATCAAATTAGCGTGACGTGCCGTGGCCTCAGCTATCAGATTTGGCCCGGCCGCACCGACCCGCACCGCGGCAGTGGCGTCGAGTCCATGCTTGGCACTCAACTCCCGGATGAGTTGAGCGAGGGCCTGTTCGCGCTCCTTCACGCGCTGGAGTTCGATCTCCAAATTGACCGGTGGGTAGGCCAGGTAAGCAGGCGAGTCAAAAGCTACAAGATCGAAGGGAATGGGTTCCACGACACTGACGAGATGGAGTTTTAAGCCAAAGCGCCGCGCTAAGGATACGGCTGAGCCAAGAAGTCCTTGGCCCATTTCACTACCCGAAAGTCCAACTACAGCGCACCCTTTAGGGCTGGCGACGGAGGATGTCATGGCAAGTCTCCCCTATTTTTTATGGCCATGGAGCGAGGTCACACTTTAGTATAGAACGCACGTGAGGTCCTACTATAGTCTGCAGTTGCAAACTGTATGCCGCTAATCGAACTTAACTTGCGTGGTATCACGCAGTTTTCGCTGGGGGACGACTTGGCTCTAGCAACTCTTTTTCGCCAACACATTAGCCAGAGACAAAAAACAACTGAAGCCGCACTGCGCGAGTGTCGCTTCGAGGCGCTGGTCATTGGAGCGGGCGCTCTGGTCTATCATGCTGACGACGACCGTACGTATCCTTTTAGGTCCTATCATCACTTCAGCCATTGGTGTCCCCTTAAAGGACCTAATCATATACTGATCATTAAACCTGGGCAAAAGCCGCAATTATTGGTGCACTTACCCGAGGATTTTTGGCACGAGCATATCGATCACAGCGAAGAATCTTGGGTCAGTGAGTTTGATATCAAGGTCTATGCCGAAGAGGAGCTGATCTGGGAGCAAGTCGATGAGATGCCCTACGCTGCCTATCTCGGACCAGATAAAGTTAAAGCGGCTTCCTTAGGCCTAAAGACCGAGGTACCAAACTTGATGGCTAGGCTCAACTGGGAGCGTAGCTTCAAGAGTGAATACGAAGTCAAATGTCTCGAACGCGCGACGAAACGAGCGGCCGTAGGCCATGTGGCGGCACGCGAGGCATTTTTTGCTGGTGGCTCGGAACTCGACATCCACCATGCTTACATCAGGGCCATCAGGTGTACGGATCACTCGCTACCCTATGAGGCCATTGTCTGCCTCGATCAGAAGTCGGCCATTCTTCATTATCAGCGCAAACGTGACAAAACGCGGATGGGTAAGAGCTTTCTGATCGATGCGGGCTTTCAATATAGGGGCTATGCATCGGACATCACCCGCTCCTATGCAGCGGACGAGGCACCAGATGAATTTCGAGCGCTCCTGAGCGGCATGAGTAAACTACAGCAGAGACTCTGTGCCATGATTAAGCCTGGGATTTCTTTTGAGCATCTGCACACGCAAGCTCATTTAGAGATCGCCCAGCTACTCATCGATCATGATATTTTGCGGGGAATTGATAGAGAGCGGGCGGTTGATGAAAAATTGTCGTCCGTATTTTTTCCGCACGGCCTCGGTCATATGCTAGGTCTTTGTGTGCATGATGTCGGGGGGTCGCAGCAAGACCGCGTCGGTACTGTGACACCGGCGACGGGACGCTTCAAGAATCTAAGGACCCGTCGCATCCTCGACGCTGGTAATGTGATCACCATCGAGCCAGGCGTTTATTTTATCAAGATACTACTTGCCCCGCACCGCCAGGGGGCCCTGAGCCAGCACTTTAACTGGCCTCTGGTTGATGTCCTTACGTCTTGCGGGGGTATCCGCATCGAGGACGATGTCTTAGTGACTCGTAGCGGTATCAGAAATATCACGCGCGAGTGTCTGCCCTGAATTTTTTGATGGGCGTCGCCCGTATTGCCACAGCCACACCATGGTCACAAGTAGTACAAGCTGGGCCAGCAGTGTTTCATAGGTGGGAAACACGCCAAACAAGTCCCACCGGAGCGCCAGCCGTGGCGTGGTGATCGTGAGGAGACCTGCTTCCTGCAGAGCGTGCAGCCCCTTACCTGTGAGTATTAAGGCAAGAACCGCCATAATGACTGCGGAGACACCAAACAAACGGCGGATTGGAATACGAGCGCTAAACCGCAGAAGTGCCCAGGATGCAAGAAGGATGACCGCCGTAGTCAGGCCTACGCCGAGGCCCAGAGCAGCTTTGGCCTGCTCACCGCTATCCACCCAAATCGCTCTCAGAAATAGCACAGTCTCGAGCGCTTCTCTAAAAGCAGCGATAAACGAGATCGATGCTAGTCCCAGATGATTTTTTTCTTTGACTGCGCGGCGCACTTTTATTTTAAGAAACTTATTCCAGCGCCCGATTTCGGTACGACTGTGAAGCCAAAACCCCACGCCGAGTAAAACAACCACGGCGATCAGCGAAGTGACGGCCTCCAGCATTTCCCTGCTAGCACCACTGATGTCTAGGAGAGCTCCGGCGCCGAACCAAGCTGCCACACCAATCCCGACCGCTGCCATCCAGCCGGCATGAATCCACAGGGCTGCAGTTTTGGAGTGCATGGCACGTGATACACCAAGCAGCGCAAGGATCATCAGCACCGCCTCGAAACCCTCGCGCAGGAGAATCGATGATGCCGCCATGAAGGCAACGCTTGGGTTCATTTCGTTACCCTGCAGCAATGTTTGAGCGCGATCTAGCTCCGTTTTAGCCTCAGTGATGGCGGTGTCGAGGGCTCCCTCAGAAACGCGTGCCTGGATGGCAGCGCGGACGGCCGCCATTTTTTCCTCTAAGGCTAATGCTGCGGCCGGATCGGATGCCCTCATGCGGGGCTCGATGGGTTCAATACCGTCAAGATAAGCTCTGAGTGCCAAGGCCTTGGCCGTACGGAAGTCCCCTGTTTTGTAGGAGCGGGCGGCACCATCAAGGCTCGACCTAGCCAGATTTAGGGCCTCTGCAGCGTGCGGCGCGGTCCCCTCGTTAGTGGCAGATAGGGTCAACACATAATGGGCGACATTCCATGCGTCCTGGTCACTAAGATGGGGGAGTGCCACCATCGCCGTGCCAGGTATACCCAACTTCACACTGTCGTAGATGTTCATGGCCGCAATGCCGTGCATGCGGTTTTGATCGGCTAGATTGGCCGGAGGAGGATCCATGCGAGGGCCGGTTCCCGCTGTGGCGGGGCCGTCGCCGCGACCACCAGCTCCGTGACAACTGACGCAGTATGTCTCAAAGACGGCCTTACCCTGTGTCACATCTACCGGCGCACTGGGAGCAGTCTGCATGTTGGTGGCCTTGATGACGCGCACTTGCAGACTAGTTGCTAGGCCGGCCACCGTGGTGGCTGCACCCCGGTCGGCAATGGTTTTAGCTAAGAGTTCGAGATCACTGATAATTGATGGATCGCTGGCTAGGTCTGGCAGGGTGCGCGCGACTTCTAGTACGTCGCGGCTGAATTCCTTCTGCTCTGCGAACTCACTCTCCGATAGGACCACACCGTTGGCGCCTACGGCGCCTCCGTAGTCTTTGGCCAGATAGTTTAGGAGATGGACCACCAGGCGCGGACTCCGCTGATCTGGTGCAGCCTCTAATGAGCGAGGCGAAGCTGCCAAAATACATAGAAAAAAGCCGAATACAGCAAAACTGACGAGACGGCGCATGGGCATGTGGTCCTACTCCAAGGGAACCCCCGCCGGGGAGGCGCGGTCAGGGTGAGATTGATAATCGTTATCACAAATTTAACGCGGCGCCAATGGTGCCGCATGTTTATTAGCTGAGTTGGTTTACTGGCCAATTTTTGGTGGGTTTTTTGCCCTAAACCGTTGTTTGTCTGTTTAGCTATGAGAAATTTTGGCACGAGGGTGCAGATGGGCTTTGAGAGTCTAAACTTTTTTGGTATGACGATGCGCTGTATCCAGAATGAAGGACAAGGACGATTATGAAGGCAGAAACAAACGAACATGTGTTAAGGCAAAAGATCGTTGGCCGTTTTCTCCGCGAGAAGCGCGCTAAAGCCGGTCTTACCCAGTGGGACGTAGCCCACCACCTCAAGTACTCGACCGCTCAGTTTGTGAGCAACTGGGAGCGTGGCGTATCGCTGCCACCACTCGAAGTTTTGCCCAAGCTGACCAATCTCTTCGGTATCCCTAACCGGGAAGTGATCGACACCATGCATCACTACCAAGAGCAAGTGTTGAAGCTAACGAAAAAGCAGCTCGTTGACACCTTCCGTCACGGCGCTCGCTAAGTAAATGAAGAGGTGGCACATGCTGCGGCATGTGCCACCCTTTTTATTTTTTGACCGCGCTCAAGGTTAGTCGATGAGTGCCAACAAATCTTCTTTAGTTATGCTGGCACCGGTCATTTTCTGACCGTCGATAGCTGCCGCTGCTAACTGACGCTTGCGCTCCTGTAGCTGCAAGATGCGCTCCTCGACCGTATCCAGAGCAACTAATCTTTGGATCAATACAGGGCGATCTTGGCCTATCCTGTGAGCACGATCCGCCGCCTGATCTTCCGTTGCAGGATTCCACCAGGGATCAGCAATAATCACGTGATCCGCAGCAGTTAGGTTTAGGCCAACGCCACCGGCCTTGAGAGAGATCAGCAGGATTGGTGGCCCATCAGATTTTTGAAAACTCTCAACCACGCCACTGCGGTCGCGCGTACTGCCGTCTAAACGTAGAAAAGCCAGGCCAGCACATTCAAGCGCTGGTTCCATTAGGTCAAGAAAGCCAGTCCACTGCGAAAATACTAGAGTCTTATGGCCATTCTGAGTTGATGTCTGCAAAGTCTCGACAAGCAACGCTAATTTACTCGAGGCCTCGCCACTGACACCTGGCAGAAGATCAGGATGGCACGCAGCCTGGCGAAGCCGCAACAGCGCCTCTAGCGCTGCGATCATGTTGACGCCGTCGCCGTCCCCATTGGGACTCTGAAGTTGCTCGATAATTTCCCTGCGGCTCGCGGCCCGAACGATATCGTAACGATCGCGCTCGGCAGGAGAAAGCTCCGCATAAAGGAGGGTCTCTGTGCGTGGCGGTAGATCGGTAAGCACATCGGCCTTGCGCCGTCGCAATACAAAGGGTGCGATGCGGCTGCGCAGGGCTTCGGTGCGCACCGTGTCACCCTGCTCGATGGGACGTGCATAGCGATCTTGGAAGTAACGCCGATCGCCAAGTAGCCCCGGATTCAAAATGTGCATCAAGCTCCAGAGGTCATCGAGACGGTTCTCTACTGGTGTGCCGCTAAGCCCTAGCTTGAAACCTGCCGCGATTTGGCGCGCCGCCTTGGCCGCTTGACTCGACGCATTCTTCAGCGTCTGGGCTTCGTCCAGCACCAGAGTTTCCCAAGTCACGCCCAAAAATTTAGCTAGATCTAACCTGAGCAGAGCGTAGCTGGTGATCACCAATGCAGCACCGTCGTCAAGACTACGACTGGGGCCATGATAGACGCAAATCTTCAGATCAGGACGAAAACGCTGGGCCTCCTTAGCCCAATTAAAAAGCACGCTAGTCGGAGCCACAATCAAGGTTCTCCGCCCGATCACCGCCAAGGTCTGCACGGTCTTACCAAGACCCATGTCATCAGCAAGCAAGGCCCCTAGACCAAGACCGCGCAGCCAACGTAGCCATTGATAGCCGCGTAGCTGATATGGCCGTAGGGTCGCTCGCAGTGCGGCAGGTGTAGCGGCTGTCAGATCCAGTGCGGCCTCGCCTTTTTGTAGACCATGACAAAAGTCTCTGAACTGGGGCGGGAGTTGCTCAGCGCCGCCGTCAATCGAGGCCGCTAAGTCGGCCAAGTGAGGCCACGAAAGACGCGCAGGCGTGGTTGCGTTCTCACCACGGCAGGCTAGAAAATCAAGTAGCTTATCGCCATGCTGCCGTAGCCAATCTCGTGGTAGCGGGGCGAAACCACCGTCAGTTAAGGGCACCAGACTGTCACCGCGTTGCCAGGCCGCGGCTACTGCGTCTGCGGTGGCATGTTTGACTTCGCCGGGGCTTGAAGTTCCGGCGGCGAACGTGAAGTTTGGAGAGCCTGTCGCAGAAGGCGCATCTCCGGCCCACTCCAAGCGAGGCTCAAGTTTGCTGTACAGACGAAACGCCGCCAGACCGTCACCGCTGATGACGCCAGGAAACCGCGCCAAACGCCCGGCCATCGCCACAGCCGCCTCACCAGATAGCACGACAGGTGCCTCAAGATCCATGCTCCACAGGCGCTGGAGTTGCTCGGTGAGTTCGGCCTCGCGAGCCATGTCGCGCACTGGCACGGTATCACCGAGTGGCGTGAAACGACCTGCACGCAAGCGGGCCAAGGGCTCCCGCCCGTAAGTGATGGCGGCCTCAAGCCTGAGCTGCAACCCTTGCTTCACGGCGGTGATCTCGAGCTCGGGGCGCAGATATTCACGACTTGAAGGCAAATTGCGACTGCGCGTGAGTAACGGCATTTTCGCAGCCAGATCAGGTAGTGTCGTCGCCACAAGATCAGCTAATTCCCGTAGACCAAAAAAACGCCCGTCGCGTACGAGTTCACGCGCGGACGGGCTCAGTTGCGGTAGTATGACCGGTCGCAGCGTACCGTCGTAAAGAGCGATGCCATTATCAAAAAGCTCGGTGATCCCTGGATCTTGAATAATCCGTACCCGGACCCCCGGACCCTCGTCCCTGACCTCGGCGGCAAGTCCTACGGGCTTGGCGTCAATAGTTACAGGTTCCCCGTCTAGCGTGACCTTAAGGGCCGGGGTCATGGCTCGCAGCACAGGCGGTATGACCGCGGCTGGTAGTAGACCCTGCCTGTGATGACCTAGTGCTAGATCCACCGCCATATCGTCCGCAGTCGCCGTGAGACTAGGCCCGGCGACGCGTCCAGAGGTCAGTGCTGCTAACGATACCTGTAGAGGGGTGGCTAAAGCATCGCTTACCACGACGCGCTCAAAGCTGAGGCCGCCTGGGACACGGCGGAAGCGATACTCCAACTGGCCACTGTGCTTTGCCGATTTGGGCAGCGGCTGGCCCGACTCCCACGCGCGCTTCCAAGCGATTACCGCCGCTGTGACATGGGCGCAGGGATCCTCATCACTACCACAAGTGCAGTGCCAATCCTCATCGGCGGGCACTAAGGTCACGGTCGGACTGATTCCTCCAGAACTAGCCACACGCAACTTGATCTCGTCATCAAGCTGCTCGCCAGTCACTGCGTCCTGACGCGCAAGCTCGACACCTTTGGACCACGTGGTCGGGCTGGCACATGCACGAATTTGTTTAAAGATACCGTCCATAACGGTGCTTCTAGCATAAGGCAGGAAAGTCTGGCTAGGGCTACGATGGACCGACGGTTGGTATCAAATTCCAACAACTGCCATCGGAAGTCGGCAGTCTCCTTTACGGTAAGACCGTCACGACCGTCTCGTAAACCGGACTTTGATAACCATCGCTATTTTCGAACTGCACATAAACGGCGTGCAGTCCGGCCGCCGTGGGCAGCGATAGATTTGTCACTGTGGCGGCAAATGGCTGCATGCTGATGGCACCGAGTTGGGGCTGATCGTCGACCACATAGCGCATTTTGGTGACGTTATCGGGCGCCCTGAGATTTAATCTTGCGTCCAAGGCTTCAGCGGCGGTGAGATTGGCGGCACCTTCATTAATCGTCACCGCCACTGCATTCAGTGGGAAAGGATCTAGGACGACTGTGCGCAAATAGGCAGTAGGGCTTAGGGTGGCAATGACCGGGACATTATTTTGATCCACAGTCATAAAGCGGACGTACACATTATGAGCACCGGTTCCACGCAGAACATAAGGCACTAGGGGAATAGCGCCGGTCACGGGATCTGGCACTGGCACCGGAATAATATTGGCGGTTGCGAGTGGCTCTGGCAGACGATCCTCATAAACGATCATAGCGCCACCCAGATATCCCGGTGGAGGGACGACGCGCAACATCACTAGGGATGAGGTGCTCACCAGGGCCGAAGCGCCCGTCAGTGGTTCAGGATTGATGGCAAAGTAACCCGATCCGACTGGTTCGGGATCGATGTCGATGGTCTGTTGGTAGACTGGCGACACATCGTGATCTGCATTCTTGTATTGAACATAAATGGTAGTCACACCACGAGATGTGCGCGGTGTATAAATAAACAGCGGTCGTGGTTCTAACCATGGCACAACGCTGGCCGCGGCCATCGCGTTGCCGGGTGATCCCCAAAGATCCAAGTTAGCGATATTAAGCTGAGCCATCTGCGCACTGTCGATGATGCGAAATTGGGTCGCGGTTGGTGGTATTTTGAGGCGCACCGTTAAATGCGGCGATAACGCAAGTGGTGCGCCGTCGTTAATCAAGAAGCCGCCTAGAGTTGGGTCCGGAAAGGGCTGCACAATGAGTGGATATTTGTAAACAGGACTCACCGCCTGATCGACGGTGCGGAATTGCAAGTACAGCGATTTACTCCCTGTTGAAGTAAAAGTGTAAAAGCTGGTCGGCTGTGCCGCTAGCCAAATGTTGTTGGTGATGGGTGTGTCGGCTTCGAAGATAAGCATTTCATGTGCATTAGCGGGGACGTTGATACTGAGTTGCACGAGTCTTGTGGGGGAAACCGCAGCGCCACCGTTTACCGTGAACACTTGGCCACTAACGACCGGGGGAAACATATTGAGCGTGGCGACTGCCGTATAGGTAGGGCTGACCATGCCGCTTGCATCTAAGTACTGCAAATATAGTGTCTTCGTACCGAAAGCCTGGAGGAAATTGGTAGAGGGATCTCGCCTCAGGGGAAACGGAAATACAAAACTAGGTTGCGGCATCTGCCAAGGCGCGGTTTGCAGCAAATCTACTGACGGAGCCATGCGCATCCTGACGGCTGCGGGCGGCACGTCGACACTTACCGGTGCAACGTTTGAGGTCAGTAGCCCCGATCCATCGCCCAGCACGAGGCCAGTCGTGGCGCCAAAATTGTCCAGCGTCAAGGCTAGTGTGTACACGTCACTAAACTGTTTGCGCCCGGCATCGGCGAATTGATAGTAGAGGTTCGATGCGCCCGTTTTTTGAAAATCGAAATCAAAGCTATCAGATAATTTTTGCCAACTAGCCGTGCTGCTGCCATCGGAAGCTAGCTCTTTCTCATCTGCACTAAAACGGATGTATCTTGCGTCCTCATCTGCAACGACACCGAATGTGCGGGTGTAGGGTTTTCCCTGCTTGACGAGATCGTTGACCGAGATGTCGGTGTCAGGAACGACAAGCCCCCGCGGGCCACCGAGGGGGAAAATCACGAGCGGCTTTTTTAGCTGCCGTTCCTCGCCGGGCTTGACCGTCAAAGCTTGCGTTGCCGCGTGGCTTAAATTTGGTCCCGCGATCACGGCGATGTTACCAGCGGCGACATTTTTGATGACGAATCGTCCGTCATCTCCCGTCGTCGTGACGCTGTGACCAGCGATGACACGCACCCGTGCGGCTGGCTGGCTCTGTTGCTGGGCTTTCGTCATCTGTAGCACCTGACCATGAATGGTTGCTGCCTTTGCGAGCGTCATGGTGGCTAATTCGATGTCCCCGCGCGTTGCTAGGTTGATGGGAGCGCTAGCTGCTTGGAGCGCCTCAGTATCGTCAGAGACAGCGTAAAGGCGGATTGTCTGGGAGCGCAGTTCGCCTTGCAGCTGCGTGAGTGCTGCGGCGTCCAAAGTTACGGTGTATCTGCCGTCTTGCCCCGCCCGGGCGATCGCTGTCGTAGCTGAACCCAAGTAAATCTGGACGCCAGTCTTTGGTGGCTGGTCTGCATCCAAGACGGCACCACGGATGGTTAACGAGGAGGGCGCTGCGTTCACAAAGGAATTCTGTGGCTTGCGCAAACATCCGCTCACCATAACCAATGCAGCAATCAGAGCCCCCACCACTTGGAGTCTGGTCGGTAGCATGCGTAGGTGAAAAGAAAGGCGCGGCATGAATCACTATTCCGCGGCAGGCCCACCGTGGGCAGCCGCTTTGCTCCTAACTGTGCAAGGCCAGTGCCAGGACTTGCGGGAATCATTTAAAGCACAACAAATTCGGCAGATTAGCGACGTTCCCAAGGGGGGGCGATGGCCTTTTCGGTGCCTACAGGCACCACACCTGCTAGAATTTTCGACAGGCACAAGTCCAAAAAATCAAAAGAAGTTTTTCCGATTTTGGCAGATGGAGGCCAGACGCTATGGTGGCAATGCGGACAGTACCGCTCTCGGTGCTCTCGGTGGGATTGGTATGGCTGCTGGCGGGATGTGACTTTTTCTCGGTGGGGAAGACCTGTGCCAGCGGCATTGGGATAAGGTCGCAGGCCTACACCGGCACGTCGCTCGAGGCCAAACAGTTGGCGCTAAGCTTCAGTGGGGGGCCTGGGGACGGCACATTGGCCATCGACGCTGCATTGACGGCGGCTTCGGTGCAGGCGGCCTTTTTTGTGAGTGGTAAACATATCGTCGGTCGCGAGACGACGCTGGCTGCACTCAAAGCGCACGGCCACATCGTGGCTAATCAGGGGTATACGGATAGCCCCCTGGAATCGTCCCTCGACGCACAGCGCGAGGTACGCAAGACCGATGCGCTGATTCAGCCTTATGTTACCGGTAATATATATCTGCTGCGAGCTATCGGTAGTATCAATCTCTCGGATCAAATTG
This sequence comes from Deltaproteobacteria bacterium, assembly GCA_016874735.1. Classification (NCBI taxonomy): domain Bacteria; kingdom Pseudomonadati; phylum Myxococcota; class Myxococcia; species Deltaproteobacteria bacterium. Next base: position 37,435 of record VGTI01000027.1, on the reverse strand, counting down.
CGCTCGATCTAAACAAGTCCGGTTTAAGTCGGTACGTTGGTCCTATAGGGTGGGATATAGGTGATCAAACGCCCAATCAGGTAGACGACGCATCCTGTTGGCAAGCAGGCACGAGCGTTAGTGACTGCGCCGCTGCCTACCTTGCGGCCATTGAGAAAGCGGATAAGGGTATCGTCCGCCTCCATGCGGACGATGCGCGCAGTGCGGAACTGCTGCAAAAACTGCTACCCGAGCTCAAACAGGCGAACTATCAGTTTGTGCGCCTGGATGCCGTCTCGACAATCCAGACAGCACTTAAATCATCAGGTGCCACGATAGGCGCTGTAGGTGGAGATCAAGGGTGCAGCGACTACTAACAATCTTGTGCCTGTGGCTCTCTGTGACTAAGGCCTACGCTGATCATCAACAAACCAGCCTCGAGCTCAGTTACGAGGGTATGAATCAGAGCTCTAGCGGCGCTCAGGGAATCAACGATGCCTATTGGCATTTTTGGAATCTCAAATCTAACTCGAATTCCCAAGTGCAACGTGGCAACTGGACCTGGGGGCTAGACCTTTCAGGTCAAGCGGGGATAGCACCGCTGGCAGAGGGGCGCTACGCCACGGCCAGTGCCAAGCCCAGTGTCAAAATCGAGGGGCAACGGTTTACTCACCATATGGAACTAACCGGAACATCATCCTATGATTCCACCGGTCTCGAGCGTCGTCCTTTGGTCGAGCAGTGGGACAATCAAACTTTGGGCAGCGACGATAGAAAACGCTACCTTTACGGTGCCGTGAGTAGCGATCATTATCTTGCCATTACGAACCGCAGCAGCATTATCGCCTACTTTATTGCTAGCAGTTTAGATCGCGGTACCAGTATTTTTGAGGCGTACTTTGGTGATGTAGACTTGGAATATGAACTAGATGCCAGAACGAAGATGCGCATAGGCGGCGTGCAGCAGAGGTTTATCAGTGATTTGGTTGATGTGGCTACTGGTGGACCGAAAGCTACCCTCATATATGCACTAAGCCCCACTGCCAGCCTAGAGGCAAAAGGCGGTGTGCTCATATTCGAGAGCGATAGCGGACCCTCAGAGACCGGCACAGCTGGTCTGACCTTGGCAAACTACGGTGCTACAAGTTCATGGCGGATAGGCTGGCAACGTGGCGTGACTAGACCACTCGGCAGTTTAGTTGTCACTGTAAGTGATGTCCTGACAGCTAAAACCAAATACCTCCTCACCCCGACACAGGGTATTGAGGCCAATGTGGAATATCGTGATGAAAGCTGGGTGCAGGGATTTGCAGGCCGGACACCGGCGGCTAGCGCCTCTGGTGGCATTCGCTATGCGTTTGAACCCGCGATTGATCCCCAATTTGGTATTGCTCCAGCTGGATATAAATTCGCTGTGTCTTTCAACGGGGAATATATCCAACTTAAAGACGGTGTTGATGCGCAGAGACAAGCTGTGCGTCTCAGTGTTGAGCGTGTTTTCTGATGGTGAGCAAAAGGGACTTAGCAATGATCTTACGCGTTTTTTTACAGCGAACTCTCCTAATCAGCGGCCTTGTGTGCGGCGTTACTGAGGCGGCGCTTGCGGCGCCTTTAAACTGTGGCCGCCAGAGTTTGGACAGCTACGTTGCGGCGGCCCAGGTGCTGAGTGTCGCCGCCACTAATGAGGGTGCTAGTCTACTCCAGTGTCCAGCCTTGCAGGAGCAAGTGGTGCAGTGGCAGGCATTTTTACTAAGTATGACGGGAAACCAAACAGCTGCACGGGCATTAGATGTCAAGCTCACTGGCGCGAGTCAGGCGGATCCATTCATCGCTAAGGCTAAAGCTGGTGATTATTATAACTTGCTCCGTCAAGTAGACGCGCATGATGTCCGCTACGCAAATAACGCCGATGCCTTACTTGTGCTAGCACGGTCGCTGACGCGCAAAGGGCAGTTTGGTCGGGGGCGAGACATTTATCAAACTTACTTAAAGCTCAGACCTGACGACGACGACGTCACGGCGGAACTCCTCTATTCTTGGATTTGGCAAGGTGACCTCGTCGCGGCCGATGTTCAGTTTACCGCGGCAAGTCGTTGGCGCAATCGGCCAAGTTTTGCATCCCAAGTTCAACGAGGCCACGATTTAATCCATAAATTAAGGGGTCAACCATCAACCCAGTCGGATCCCATAGCGGTCGCGTCTAAATCTGATGGGACGTTGGTAGCGGGGGCAGGAGCCCATGCCATCAGCGACGTCTATCTGCGGCACACAGCATTTGCCGCATATAATGGATTAATCGACGTCCGCGTCGCTGGTCATCAAATTGAAGATTTGGCCCTAACGCAGGATCTGGAACTCGCCAGCGAAGCGTCCGTTGGATTCACTCTCAATAAGTCTACCTCTTACAAACTCGCAGCGCATATAGGGTACTTTAGTTTAGGGGACTCAAATATTTTCGGCGATCTGAGTGGCACCATAGCACTCAAATGGCAGAGCCAGCTGACTTTAGGTGGGTATCGACGGCCACTCGCACTGCTGTTGCCACTGACGAGCGATGCGTCGGGATATATGCGCGATGCCATCTATATCGGAGGCAAGCTGACCCGGTACGCTGAATTTCACATCGAATTGCGCAAGGAAGAATATTATGCGCCCCATGAATGGGACCAATTGCTTTTTAAATGGCCGTTCGTGGAATCCTCTACTGATGAAATCACGCTAAGACTACCGGTTCAGTATTTTAATCAGCCGCAGCCCAATCCTGAATATGACACTTATGAAGTTACGACACTCGTTGGCGCCGGCATGGGTTGGCGCCGGCAGTTAGCCAATGGCTGGGATGTGACACTAAATGGCGACTATTATCTCGTGTTCATGACGCCCCGCATGGGTGGTGCTGACGCAGACCAAACGGGCTTGTTATTAGCTGAGGGCGCCGTCAAAATTCCGTTCAACGAATTTTGGGCATTAAATGCGACGGGACGTTTGGCGCTTGCCCTCGATCCCGAGTACGTCCGACGTCGCGGCGAGGTGAGTCACGTTACTTTGGGATTGAGCTACAGCCATTAGGTGCTGTCCTCAGTATTTAGACTGAGGATCAATAAGCACCGTCGGCATTGATCACAACGCGAATGGTCTTCCAAATTAGAGTGAGGTCTAAACCTAAACTCCACTGTTCGATGTAGGCAATGTCGAGTTTCATCCATTCGTCAAAACTCAAATGACTCCGTCCCGATATTTGCCAAGTGCAGGTTAGGCCGGGTTTCACAGCGAGCCGCCGCAGGTGCCACGATTCGTAGTTGAGGACTTCCTCAGGCAAGGGCGGACGGGGACCGACCAGGCTCATGTCTCCGGTGATCACATTAAACAATTGCGGTAGCTCGTCGAGACTGTGGCGGCGCATAAACCTCCCGACGCTCGTGATGCGAGGGTCCGACTTCATTTTGAAGATGGGCCCATCTTTTTCGTTAAAAAGCTGCAGCGATGATTTGATGGCGTCGGCATCGGTGATCATGCTGCGGAACTTGTAGAGTTTGAAAATTTTGCCGCCCTGACCGACGCGCCGTTGTACGAAAAAAATTGGACCGGCCGCATTGGCTTTAATCGCTACGATCAGCGCTAGCATGACGGGGAGAGCAGCAAGGAGAATTGCTCCGCCCAAGATTAAGTCAACTAACCGTTTAGCCATGGCGTCGCTGCCCGGACGATGAGCGGTGCCGATATAGGGTTGCAGCGTGATGATTTTGTCGACCTGGCTGGGTAGGGCCTGGTTTGGGGGTATTGGATTGACATCACCATCGATCATCGGGGTATTCCTTATTCCTCAGCGCAGCGCCCAAAGGCGCCCTACCTAGGGAGCAAGCCCCATGCCACCGAGGTGGTCTGCGGTGATGTGATTAACCAACTGATGTTGATGGGGAATTTCCCGTGCTGGGAAGACTGGCTTTGGCCTCGGAGAGTGGCTAATCTATTGACGATTGTTGTAATGCTAACTGGGGAGGCATCGTGCATTTAGGACTGGCGCCATTGATAGCCTGGTGTGTAGGAGTGAGCCTCCTGGCGGTCGCGGGTCGACCAGCACAAGCCGCGGAAAATCAAACAAAACCTATTTACTATGTGCCGCAAGTTCCGCAGGACATGAACGATCTAGATTTCTACCTGATGACGGGTGGTCCAGGGTTTGAGGTGAACGACCGGTTCGGACATACAGCCATCAGGGTCGTGAACCGCGCCGAGGGCACCGATGTAGCGTTCAACTGGGGTAAGTTTTCCTTCGATGATCCTGGTTTTTTATGGAAGTTCTTTCGCGGTCAGCTTGATTACAGCATGGGTGTCAGAACTTTCGAGCGCGACGTCGCCTTGTACGGCGAGATGGACCGTCGCGTCGTCATGGATCATCTCAATCTGACCCCGCAGCAAAAACATAAACTCATGACAAAAATTGCTTGGAACGCGGTTCCGGAGCATCGGCAATTTTCTTACCAATATTGGTATAAAAACTGTGCGACGATACCGCGAGATTATCTCAACGATATTCTTGGCAATCAGCTTTACCAACGTTTGGCAACACAGCCAACCCAGCGCGTCTTTCGTGACTACGTAAGGCGCAATCTAGCTTACGCGCCGTTTATTGTTCCACTGCTTGATGTGCTGATGAACAGTAATATCGATCGCCCGATTTCTGCCTGGGAGGATATGTTTTTGCCGCATAATTTGCGTCGATGGCTACTCACTATGCCGGCCTTTGATGACCAGGGGCAACCCATCCCGCAGCAGAAGCTGCTGAGTGATGAACGGGTATTACTCGATCATCCCGAGGTGTTTAAGGCGCGCTTTAATGATTTCTTGGCTCTCACCTTACCGGTGACGCTGGGCCTGGTGTTTGCCGTGGCTGTGCTTGTACTAAGACCGCGGCGCGAGATCTTGGCCTACCGGGCGATCGGAGTGGCTACGTGTTGGTGGGCGCTCATCAGCGGTCTTTTGGGTACAACTTTACTGCTTAACTGGTTTTTCTCGGGGCACCCGGACGGTTGGCATAACGCTAATCTGATGCTGTTCTGGCCAACGGACTGGCTTTTTCTGGCGACTGGATGGCACATGTTACGCACGGGAAATCCACGGGTATCAAGCGGGCTGGTGCGACGCTACGGGCGGCCCTATGCCTGGGCGCATATGCTGAGTCTTCTTGTGCTCACTGGGTTAGGAGCATCGCAGATCATCGTCCAAAACGTGTGGCAGGTCGTGGCATGGTTTGGTGGAGCCACCATGGCTGTGATGTCTGTGCTACTGATCACGAGCTTGCCCGTCCCTAACGCGGTCACGGCGGCCCCGGCGGCGGAGCGCACGATGGTGAAGGCAAGGAAAACAGTAGCCTAGCGTAAAGCCTGCAAGGATGATGATTAGCCCACGAATTCAGTGGCTTGCCCGCTCAGGCGGGAGGCCGCTGCCGACCGCAACCGTAAAGCTGTGCGGGTTTTCGACCGACCGAATAAGGAAGCGGAAACTTATTTAGCTTGACGGGTGGGTATGCATGCGTGATTTTAACGACCGAGTGCACCAGGCGCTGGCAATTTATCTCAACCAAGGGCGTGCCGCACTCGCATCGTTACTCGATGTGGAGAGTGAAGATTTTTTCGCTCTTATGAGCCAGCGCGAGGCAGCCTATCAAAACTTCTGTGCCCTAGACGGAGCCGCTCAAGTGGTTCCTCTGGATGAAGAGTCGAAATATCAGGCCCGGCGATTATGGCAAGAAGTGGATATCATCAACCGGACGTTATTTGGCCTGATGACAGATGTTCAGGCCCACGTGAGCGGCGGCTTACGCAAAGTTCCTCAGCGCGCCCGCAAAGAGCGCCAGAGGTCACCTTCGCTCCGCGTCATTAGGGCCGTTCAGGAAGGATAGTTTAGCTCTATGCGAGCGGCAATTTTCATTGACGGCGGCTACCTGCTCAAGCAAGTGCAGGATGCACGCCTCACCCCCGATTATCGAAACCTGGCAGCGTATCTCCTAAAACCGCTTAGACGTAACGTACAGTTAGATCTGATGCGCTGTTACTTTTATTACTGCCCGCCCTGGATGTCGGAGCGACCGACGGAGGCAGAATTGCGCCGTATGGCTGCTCACGAGCGCTTTATGGCGGAACTGCAAGAGCAATGTGATCGCTGGCAAGTAAGGCTCGGCAAGCTCGAGCGTCGCCGCGACGGTGACAAAGAGGTGTTTGCGCAGAAGCGAGTCGACGTGCAACTGAGCGTCGATATGGTACAGCACGCTGCCGCTGGGCACATCCAACATGCCGTACTAGTTGCCGGTGACAGTGATTTTATCCCAGCAGTGATTGCTACCAAGCAGTCGGGAGCCACGCTAACATTATGGTGTGACAAAGATAGGTCGGTACACCGGGATTTGATCCTCCATGCGGACGAGGTCCATTACATCGACTGGCGTCATTTCCCTGGGCGGAGAATACAACCACCCCCAGTAGCACCAGAACCGCAGCCTTCTGTTCAACCACAGCAAGCAGAGGTAGGGGCGGTAGTTCCTGCGGAGTTGCCGGTGGTATCAGAGGACGCGGGTCCCAGCGATGCCCAAGAAGCGCTTCAGGTCGAGGGCGGCACGCGGGCGTCAGGCAGCGGTGGCCGGTCCCGGCGGCGACGCGGACGGCGTCGTGGGGGGTCAAAACCTCAGGATAATCAGCAAAGTCCAGAAGTTCCAGGCGGCGGGGAGTCCCATCGTGAGCCAACGGGTCCTGCAGCGGTGGTCGAGGTCACTACGCAGCCGGAGCCGGCAGCCGTTGTGGCGGTGCCGGCGCCGTCTCCGTCAGATCCAACTCTCGATGTGGCTGCCGCGGTGGCGCCTAGCCCTGATGCAGCAGAGGCACCGGCTGCGCCACGGCGGCGCGGCGGTCGCGGCGGGCGGCGACGCAAGAGTCCCGCTGGAAGTACCGGCGGAAATAACTCGGGCAATCCCGATGGAAATTCCTCTGGAACTCCACCCGTGGCAGAATAGGCCTTAGCTGTTCATCGGGTAGGTGGTCATTATGCGCACGACAAAACGACGTTTGATTTGGGCCATTGTTTTACTGGCAACCTTAGTGGGCGCGGCAAAATTGCGGCAGGAAATTTTGCGAGTGCCACGTGTACGCGTGGGTTCGCTGCACGCTGACCTTCCGGCAAAGCAGACGATGCGCTTTTTTGCCCTTGGTGACACTGGCACTGGGGGACCCGAGCAGCTCCAGGTGGCCGCTGCTATGAACGCACGCTGTCGTGAAATCGGTGGTATTGACGGCATTTTTCTACTTGGTGACAACGCTTACCCGATCGGCGTGTCATCTGTGCACGATCAGCAGTGGCAGGAAAAAGTCCTAGGTCCCTATGCAGCTGACTGTTTAGGTCAGGCCAAGGTTTATCCCGTACTCGGCAATCATGATTACAAGGATAATCCATCCGCGCAGATTGAGTACACGCTCGTCGAACCACGTTGGTATCTGCCCAACCGCTTTTACAGCGTTAATTTTGGTAACCTTGTGAAGCTGGTTGCGCTCGATTCAAACGTGTCGGAGTTGTGCTTTAACCCTGCCTTTTGTGGCATTGATTTTATGCATGACAACCTGTCTCAGGACGACACCAAATGGACTGTAGTCATGGCCCATCATCCGATTGCTAGTTCGAGCGACCGCGGTTTTTATTATCAGGGAGGGTTGCGCGGTATTTGGCTGAGGCCTTACCTATGTGACCGTGCGGATTTTTACCTGTCCGGTCATTCCCATCATTTGGAGCACCTGCACCCAGAGGGATGCCGTATGGATATCTTCGTTGCCGGTGGTGGCGGGGCTAATCTCAATCAACCGCTGAACCCGGCCCATGAAGCAAGTAAGTTCGCGCGCAGTACGCATGGATTCCTTGATCTGGAGTTTAGTCCTGAAATGGTGAACGCCCGCTTTGTCGCGGGCGATGGCGCCGAACTCTATTCTGTGACTAAGCCTATCTCCTCTAAAGCCTCGTCTAATTAAATATTTGTTTATAGGCTTTTCCCGGCGCAAGGATTTTCGCCGGCCGATCCACCCAGATTAGCGAAAGCACCGCCGGTGTTGGCGGCTACCCAGGCGAGAGCACGGGCTTCTTCAACGTCTTGCGTGCTCTCGTTTTCACCGACCCAAAGGATGTGGATTTTGATTTGTGAGCCGCGCGCGATTTCAATGACTTTCTGGGCCCGCGGTGGCGTCAGAGTCGCTCCGTTGCGCGCCACAACCACCATATCGACACCCCGCTGAGCGCTCGGGATGTAGCGCAGTTCGCCGGTTGAGAGGGCTAGAGTGATGTTATTGCCGATGCCCATCGCTTCGCCAATCATGCCGGATAGAGCCAAGTAGCCCTCGTCCTTTTCCGCCGCAGGAAGCCTTGCGATGTTGCGAATCTCAGCAACCTTCATGAAATCGGTGGCACGACCAGCGCGAAACTCCTGCATCACCTCGGCGGTAGCGCCCGTGGAAAGGAGGGCTGTATGCATCTTGTCGAGACCGTTGGAGGCCGCGAAATTAGTGAACGACTGGGTGAGTCTCGTGCAGAACTGCGTTTTATCAACCACGCGCAGCGGCAGAGACTGGCGTTGCTCTTGAGGTTTCTGCTCAACTGCCGGTGCGGCTTGAGGGTTGGCGGCTACCCCGGAGCTGAACGAAAGTCCGGTGAGAGCAAGCACCGCGATGGCCATCGAATGTTTGTTGATGTTGATCATGGTCCCTATCCCCTGATTTGAGAGTTGCGCGAGTCTTTGTAGGGATTGTTGCAAAGCCCAGGCCAGGTTTTTAAAATAGCGGTTTCAGATGGTTAGCCGTGTGCGATGCGTCTAACGATTAGACATTTAGCGGCATCTGTTTAGAGGATGGGCATGCCGGACTTAACCATGCGGATGGTTTAACTTTTGTAAAGAAACGGTCAATGACCGCAGTTGATGATTAACGTTTCATTAGTTGTTTAACTTTGGAGGCCGATCCTGTATAAACAATTTCATGTGACTTAAGTGTAAGGACCCCCGCAATGATCATATTCCAAACAGTCGGATGCGGATGTGCCGGCGGCCTGAAGATCAGCGCCGGCGTTTTGGATGGTGGCGACTCGTCGGCCACGACGTTCCGCACCAACGAATATATTCACCGGCTCAATCGAGCGCTCCAGGCTGAGATGCGCGCCTATGCAACCTATACTGGGTCGCTGGCTCATCCCCACGACAACCACGATTGGGATCAACACGCCGATCATCATCAGCAGGCATCGCGCGACTTGGTGCGCCTCATCATCGGCAACCGCGGCATACCGGAAGATCGCACCGCGCTCAGTTTAGGTCTGACAGAAAAGTTGGTGAAGCTGTGCACGATGGTGCCAACTAAATTGACCGACAAGGTAAGCGCATCGACACTGCGGCGCATGGAATTGGGGCTGGTGCTGCGTTACCGCAAGCTGATCAAGATGGCACCCGCCAGAGATCGGCCTGATCTCCAGCGGCTCCTCAAGTCCACAATGCAAATCGCTGCACGCTAATCGCATCTGATTACATCTGATCACATGCGCTCGGGCGGTGTAATGCCTAGTAGCGCCAATCCGTGTTTCAAAGCGTCGCCAAATGCAGCCGTCAGCGCGAGTCTGGCTGCTGCTAGCTCGCGTGTATCGGCCTTCAAGATGGGTGCATCGACGTAGAAGCGGTTGAACGACTTGCACATATAAAAGAGATGCGTCGCCAACATACTTGGCTTGCAATGCTCACATGCGGCGGTGACCACTTGATTAAAGTCGAACAGATAACGCAGGAGCTCATGTTCTGATGCCATTTGCAGCTGACTCGTGGCTAAAGTCAAATCAGGGGCCAAGCCTTGCTCTTTGGCTTTACGTAGGATCGAGCGCGTGCGCGTGTAGCTGTACATCAGATATGGACCGGAGTTGCCCTCGAAGCTAAGCCAGTCCTCAAGATTAAACACAATTTCTTTCACTGGATCAGTCGCAATCATGCCGTATTTGATCGCGCCATCGCAAAGACGGTGTGCGGTCTCCTCGATCTCTGCATCGGGCCATTCACCTTGGTACTTGGCCAGGATCTTGCCTAGATGTTCAAGCATCATCTGGCGCAAGCTGACAAACGATACAGCGGTGCCGTCGCGCGACGACATTTTTCCCTCGGGCAGCACGACCATGCCGTAGCTTAAGTGGAAGCACTGTTTAGCTTGGGGGAACCCCATAAGCTCAAGCACTCTGAAAACTTGGCGGAAATGATGGTTCTGCTCATCGGCGACGACATAGACATTGCGATCAATCGCGTAGTCTTCGAACTTACGCTTAGCAAGGGCAAGGTCTTTCGTTGCGTATAGCGTGTTGCCGTCAGATTTGCGCAGGATACAAAAGCCGAGTTTGAATGGTTTTAGATCTACCCCGACGGCGCCTTGATCCAGAGCGAATACGCCTTTTTCTAAATATTGATCGACAATGGTCTGCGCTGCCTCAGATACTTCGGACTCGTAAAAGAGCACGTCAAATTTAACATTAAGCCACTCGTAGATAGCAGCAAAGTCGTCGAGCGACCACTGACGTGTCGCCAGCCACTCTTGGTAGACCTGACCTTGACGCTGCTCAATCTGCCGGTGGACGGTGGAGATTGCGGCGAGTAGCTGTGTCTTGGTGTCGGGATCCGCCGCTTCAAGTTCGCGTTTGGCAGCGACATAAATTTGGCCCAGCCATTCGCCGCGTTTGGTGCTTGGTGGGGTGGGCTTATGACGCGTTAAGTAGGACAGCACGGTAGCAATATGGGTACCGTCGTCGCCGAAGTAGTTAGCGCTCACGACTTCGTAGCCGCAGTAGCGGAAGAGATGCACGAGGCTATTGCCTAGGCAAACGTTACGGCCGTGACCTACATGGAATTCCTTGTGGGTATTGGGCTGGGAAAACTCAATCATCACGCGCTGGGTGCGGTTGGCCTCGATCTGCGTGAGCGCCTGAAACATACTGCCATCGGCGATACCGGGAAGCACTGCGGCCGCTAGTTTTTGCTGGTTCACAAAGATATTCAAAAAGGCACCGACGGCGGCAGTACGCGCCAGCCAGCCCTCAGCTTTAAGCGCAGCCGCCAACGCGGCAGCGACTTCCTGCGGTTTCTTGCGCGTGTCTTTGGCAAAGCGGAAACACGGCAGCGCATAGTCGCCCAGCTCGCGCTCGGGCGGTTGCTCCAAGAGGCGGCCGATGGCGACAGGTGTGAAATCGAGCTGACCCCCATCTGGCAGCAGATGCAACAGCGCGCTGTGCAGTCTCTGGCCGAGTTCAGCGCGGCAGGCGTCGAGTGGGTACTGGGTCCATGTGGTTGCCATGTTGGTGCTCCGTCCGAGGTCGCTTAGTCCCATCAGGATAACTCCCTGACAGGTGATTCCCATCATATTTTCTGCACTTAGGCTCGAGATCCGACCTGACTTTGACATGTCGTTGGAACGCTCTCGCAATCCGTAGCAGAGTGCCACCAACTGAGGGAGGAAAGACGATGACTGAGGCTAGTGTCAGACAGGATTCACGACCGATCGCCGCCACGTTAGTGAATACAGCAGTTTGCGATGCTGCTGCCACCAACCTGATGCGTGTCGAGAGCGGTTTTACCCGGGGATTTGCCGGGATGCAACTGCTTGGCAACACCTCGGACGTCTGCCGCAGCGGGAAAGAGAGGGCGCGCGTGGCACTGGAGGGACTTGGCCTCTGGATCCCGCCGCAGCGGGTGGTGATCAATCTGACTCCGGCCGATCTTAAAACAGATGGTAGTCACTTTGATTTGCCCATTGCCGTCAGCCTAGCCTTATTAATTGGAGAAGCACCGCCCGCCATCAAGCCCGACGAGTGGCTGTTTGCCGCTGAGCTTGGTCTCGCCGGTGAGCTGCGCCCAGTTAAGGGCGCCGTCTCCTTTGCCGTGGCGGCGATGGCCAAAGGCCTGCGCGGTATTGTGGTGGCGTCGGATAACGCTCAGGAAATCAGCGTCATGACACGCCTGGCACCGTCGGCTAGCCTGCAGGTCCTGGGCTTTCGCGATCTGCGAGCGGTTCTGTCTTGGATGTTTGGGCGCGGATCTACGACCACATTTACCACTAATTACCCATCACTGGACGCAGGGCAGCTACCCAATTTTGACGACATGATATTGAGTCCGGCGATGGAGCTTGCAGCGATCACTGCCTGTGCCGGAATGCATAGTCTCCTGCTCCGTGGTGTCCCAGGCACGGGCAAATCGATGCTGGCATCCCGACTAGCGAGTATTTTGCCCGATCTAGAGCCGTCTGAGCGGATCGAGACCCTACGCGTCCACAGCATGGTGAGCGAGCGTCTGCAGCCCGCGTTATTAGCTGGTCGACCGCCCTATCGGGCGCCGCACCACCAAGCGAGCGCGGCGGCACTCATCGGGAGTGCCGATCAGCCCGGAGAGCTAGCTCTGGCCCACGGGGGCGTCCTCTTTCTCGATGAACTACCGGAATTTAGGCGCGATTTACTCGAGGCTCTGCGTGAGCCGCTCGAGCTTGGTGCGGTTTGTGTCGCTCGGTCCAAGCACCGCGTTGTCTGGCAGACGGCGGTTGTGCTCGCGGCGGCCTGCAATAATTGTCCGTGCGGCTGGTACGGCAGCAGCCGTCGTGAGTGCCACTGCAGTCAGACCAAAATTGCCGCCTACCGTCAGCGCCTTTCGGGCCCGCTGCTTGACCGTATTGATCTCCATATCAATGTGCCCGAGACGCAGGCTAATTCTGCTGATCTGTTGCTGGGACTTAGTCATCGGTTGCCGGGCTCGGTGACGGCTCGTATGAGGACGGCAGTCAGCCGTGCGCGCCAGCGCGCCTATGAGCGTAACCGGGCGTTCGGTTGTTGCGTAAACAGAGACCTACCTGCGACCACGTTGCTAGAGGCCTCTGGCCTCGCGGCAACGGATTTTGCTGGTGTGGTGAACGATGTCATCCCGAGCTCAGCAAGCAATCGGTCGGTCATGCGCTGTTTACGCGTCGCTAGAACCTTAGCCGACATCCATGATCGCGAGACGTTGTCGGAGTCCGATCTGGTGCAAGCGTGGCGCTGGCAGGCTGAGGCAGCCGCCCATGAGCGCGGTGAGATGGTGCATAGTCTCCAGTGAGTAACCATGCTAGCTTGAAGACTGAGCGCGACCAAAGAGTGAGGGACGGGCATGGAACTGCTGCGGGTTGCTGGCGCAACAGTAAATCAAACACCACTTGATTTTAACGGTAACCGAGATCGCATCATCACCCTGATTGAGTCGGCCAAGGCCGGTGGGGTCGAGCTCCTGTGCCTGCCAGAACTTTGCCTGACGGGCTACGGGTGCGAAGATACTTTTTTTAGTCTGGCCACGGCGGCTGCGGCCGAGGCGGCTCTGATCGAAATCCTGCCACACACGCGCGGTATCACCGTGCTCCTAGGTTTGCCGCACGTATATTACGGGGCGCTTTATAACTGCGCCGTCATGGTACAAGACGGTGCCATACTCGGGCTTAATGCTAAGCGCGTCCTGCCACGCGAGGGCGTCCATTACGAGCCGCGTTGGTTTAGACCGTGGCCCTTTGGCAAAGTGGTCGATACGGTGCTGGCGGGCAAGCGCGTGCCGCTGGGCGATATTCGGTACCGCTTTGGTAGCCTCGGCGTCGCTGTCGAGATTTGTGAAGAAGCCTGGGACAGTGTGCCGGCATCGGCAGCTCATGCCGACGCGGTGCAACTCGTACTTAATCCGAGCGCCTCCCATTTTGCTCTGAGCAAGTACGCAAAACGAGAGCATCTCGTAGCCAACAGTAGTCGGTCGCTACGTGTTAGTTACGTCTACACAAACCTGCTCGGACTAGAGGCTGGTCGCATTATTTATGACGGCGGCGTCCTCATAGCTGAGGCTGGTGAGATTGTTACACGCGGGGCACGTTTTGGTTTCCACGATGGGGAGCTGACCTGTCGTGACATTAATCCTGAGCTGGCCAGTCTGAATAAATTGACGGGGAAGCCCGTGCGTGAGCCTGAGGCCAAAGGTCCAGGCACAGCTAGCGGCGATGACGCAATCAGGGCAGAGGTTGTCGCCAGAGACCCGCGTGACGTCCGGCGCAGCAGTGGTCAACCGGCCGTGACTAAGTCGACGCAGCAAGTATCGCGCTGTGCGACTAGCTCCTACCGGCCGTTGACGCGTCACGAGGAATTTCTTTTTGCCGAGATGCTCGGACTTTTTGATTACATGCGCAAGACGCGGAGTAAAGGCTACGTGGTGTCGCTCAGTGGGGGCTGTGACTCTGCTTGCTGTGCCGTGCTCGTGGCCCAGATGCTCGCGGCCTCGGTCGCTGCCCTTGGTCTTGAGGCAACCTGTGCGCGTCTCCACCTACCCAAGCCTCACCAAGGCACGGGTGTTAAAGAGCTAATCGCATCTGCCTTGGTCTGCATTTACCAGAGTACAGCGCACAGTGGTCCAGTGACTCACAGCGCCGCGCAAGCACTTGCCGAGGAACTCGGAGCAACATGGTATGACGCCTCCGTTCAACCGATGGTGGAAGCTTACGTCAAGGCAGCTGAGGGTTTACTGCAACGCCCTTTGACCTGGGCTGCAGATGATCTCAGTCTGCAAAATATCCAGGCGCGTGCTCGTGCCCCTCTGGCGTGGTTGATAGCGAATGTGCGGCAGTCCATTTTGCTTACCACTAGTAACCGCAGTGAAGCGGCTGTGGGTTATGCGACTATGGACGGTGACACAGCTGGTGGCCTCGCACCGCTCGCGGGGATTGATAAGCTTTTCCTCCGCGAATGGCTGCGCTGGGCCGAGCACAGCTGCGTGGACGGCCTAGGACACATTGCGGCTTTGGCAGCCGTCAACGCGCAGGCACCCACGGCAGAGCTCAGGCCGCCCAGCGCCACGCAACGTGACGAGGATGACCTCATGCCCTACGCTATCCTTGAGCGTATTGAGCGCTATTTGGTGCGTGATCATCTGGGGGCTGACGACATCTTGGCGACGCTCCGCTTTGATTTCCCGCAAATCGAGCCCAAGGTGCTGACGGGTTACCTCAATAAGTTTTTCGCCCTGTGGTCCCGAAATCAGTGGAAACGGGAGCGCTACGCACCCGCTTTCCACATAGATGACGAAAGTTTGGATCCCAAAACCTGGTGTAGGTTCCCAATTTTGAGCACACCCTTTCAGGTTGGGGATGGCGGCGGGATGCGGAAGTCATCCGTTAAATGATTAAAATTATTATATAAAAATAACAAGCCTCAAGCCGGGCTAAAGTTTCCCACCTAATTTGCCGACGCCAATTATGTGACGCACCTTAGCGTCTAAGCGCGATAGGAGGGGGCAGATATGTTTACCGGAGCAAAATCAAGAAAAGCAGAGCAAGGCTTCAGCTTGGTTGAATTAATGATCGTCGTCGCGATCATAGGCGTGCTTGCGGCTTTGGCGGTACCGAAGTTCCAGAGTTTCCAGGCTAAGGCTAAGCAGTCGGAGGCTAAGTCGAACTTATCGCATATTTATACGCTCGAGCTTAGCTACTATGGCGACCAAGATAAGTACAACAAGAATTTGCAGGAAATTGGATTCTGGGGAAGTGATAAGAAACTACCTGGACACCCACGGTACAACTACGACGCGGATACGCAAAACGCCGATGCTAATTTCATTGCCACCGCTACGGCCACAAAGAACTCCATTATCGCCGCAGACTGCCAATTCAAGGACCTCTGGGAGATTAACGATAAGAAAGAGCTGAAAGTGAAAGATGACTGTGTCAGCGGTAAAAAGGGCATCGACAGACCTGGATGATCCCTCATCCTAGCGCATTGACCAAACTACCCGCCGCCAAGGCGGGTTTTTTATTCATGCCGTCCCAGCGGCATCTGCTTGATCCCGCCCAAAGACTCAGTCTTCCCTGGGGGTTAGCGTTTTCTGACGAACGCGCCCCGCAGGCGCCGGCACTTAAGGCTTGGGGAGGCAAACCCGAGTGTGCTAAGAGCGAGGCCGCCAGACCCTAATGAAGAGATTGCGGAGCCAGCCGTGCCTCAGCATGTTAAGATTTACGATCAAGCTGTACCGGCTGACCTTTGTGAGCGTATCATACAGCGCTTTGACCAGGATAAGCGCGTGTCACCAGACCCACAGCCAGACTACAGCACGAGATCGTACCTGAACATTTCGCAGGAGGCGGATTGGCTTCCCATATCGCGCGATGTATGTCGGGTCGTGAACTCACTGATGGCGCGCTACTTTGAGAGGCCGGAGCACCTAGCACACGGGACCTATCATGAGTGGAGTGACGACGGCTACGTGGCCTGTCGTTATGATGTGGGTGATACCTGCATCCTCCACATCGACGGACAAACTGCAGTCGAACCTCATAATGCGCTTAGAATTGCTACGGTAGTGATGTACCTAAATGATGTCCCAGTTGGTGGTGAGACTTATTTTCCGGAGCAGGATCTGAAAGTCAGCCCGAGGCAGGGGCGCGCAGTGGTGTTTCCCGTCGGCTATACTCACCCCCATGAAGTTCTGGCGGCGTCTAGTCCACGTTATATAGTTCAGACCTGGATCACTGATCCCAACTTTGTCGTCCATTCAAGTTAATAGAGGAACTCATGTCCGAGCATTTACGCAATATCTGTATCATTGCCCACGTTGACCACGGCAAGACGACATTGGTAGACCACCTGCTGAAACAGGCGGGCACGTTCCAAGCGCACGAAAATACTGCCGATCGCATGATGGACTCGGACTCGCAAGAGCGGGAGCGGGGGATCACCATCTCGGCTAAAAATGCCTGTTTTTGGCTCGGTGATGTGAAAGTAAACGTAGTCGATACCCCGGGTCACGCCGACTTCGGTGGTGAGGTTGAGCGGATCATGGACATGGTCGACGGTGCTATTTTGCTCGTCGACGCCGTCGAGGGACCGCTGCCGCAGACGCGCTTTGTATTGCAAAAGGCGATCGAGAAGAACCTCAAGGTTATCCTTTGCATCAATAAGGTAGACCGTCCTGAGGCTGTTGGTAGCACGCTTGTTGCTGAGTGTGTGGATAAGGCTTTCGACCTATTTGTGGAGCTCGGTGCCTCGGAAGAGCAGTGCGAATTCCCAATTATTTATGCTTGCGCGCGTCAGGGTTGGTGTACCGGTGATCAGAATGCCATCCCGCAGTACCTCGAGGGTGGCGGCGATCGCAGCCTGAAGGCGCTCTACGACGAAATTATCAAAATTCCGGCGCCTGCAACCGATCCAACGGCAGAGGTGCAGCTCCTCGTCTCCAACATTGCCTACTCCGAGTATCTTGGCACTCTGGCACTCGGGCGTGTGGCTATGGGCACCGTACGTAAAGCACAGGAGCTGCTGCGTCACGGCGTTAACGAGAAGGGCGAGCCTGTTATCAAGAAGTTTCAGGTCACGCGGCTCCTGTCCTACGACGGGATGAAGCAGATCGAGATTGATAAACTCGAGGCGGGTGACATTGGTCTCATCGCTGGATCCGAGTACTTGGAGATTGGTGACACGCTAAGCGGTCTCAACGGTAAGGCGCTTAAGCGCATTAAGGTTGAAGAACCAACCATGCGCATGATCTTCTCCATCAACACCACGCCTAACTCGGGCAAAGAAGGCAAGGCTATCCAATCGCGTGAGTTGCGTCAGCGTCTGCTGAACGAGACGCGCAACAACGTGGCACTCCGTCTTGAAGATACAGAGGTGCCAGACCAGTTCTACGTACTTGGACGTGGTGAGTTGCAATTTGGCGTCCTGATCGAGAAGATGCGCCGCGAGGGCTTCGAATTCATGGTCGGCCGTCCCAACGTGTTGATGCGTACGGAAAACGGCGTCAAGCTCGAGCCTTTCGAGAAGTTGACTCTGGATCTACCTGAGGCCTACTCAGGTGATGTGACCAAAATGTATCAGCAGCGCAAAGGCGTGCTCCTCGCCTACGAGGCGGCAACTGTGACTGGTAACGAAGAGCAACGCGTCAGGCTCACCTTTGAAATCCCGACACGTGGCATTTTAGGTACCAACTCCATGTACAAAACGGCTACCCGTGGCGGCGGCTTGATTAGCTCCGAACCTCTGGGCTACCGACCACACGTAGGGCTGATTGCGCACCGTCTGTGCGGTAGTTTGATTGCCGATCGTACTGGTAAAACCACCGAGTATGCATTGTCGTCGGTGCAGGAGCGTGGTGTTCTCTTTATCGGTGAGGGTGTGGAAGTTTATGAAGGTATGATCATCGGTGAATGCGCTAAGGACAACGACCTTAACGTCAATCCGATTAAACCGAAAAAGCTGACTAACATCAGGACCACGAGCTCCGATGGTTTGACAAACCTTTACGGCATCAAAAAGATGAGCCTAGAGCGTTGTATCGAGTGGATCGACGACGATGAGTGGATTGAAGTAACGCCTAAGTCCGTGCGTCTACGCAAAAAGATCCTCGCAGGCAACATGCGTGGCCTACGCAAAACTGAGTGACCTGATACTAAGTTGATCGTTGTTGAAGCCCGGCGCGAGCAGGGCTTTTTTTGTCTCTGTTTTTGTACTGCTACGGGCGCCGCCCTGTCAGGTGGCGGTGTCAGTGTCAATTTTCTGGACGCTCCAGGACATCGCGATCTTGTTCAAAAGTCGATAGGTTTTAGGTGCTTGCCGTGTACCCCGGGGCCTGGACCGGCCCTTGAATAGTGGCAGGTGCGGGAAGCCGCGCTTGTAAACAAACGGAGAGACGCCTGTGATCAGTATCCCCACTGTATTTGAACGTAAGCTGCATGCTGCTGTCCCTGTTAAGTCTGCTTGGTTAGAGGCTTGGGGCTTCGTGCTGCTCGGTATCGGCTGCTTCCTGGCGCTCGCTTGTTATAGCTTCAACCCCTATGACTATACGACCTTGGGTGTCAATCCAAGGGGTGTCACCAACCTAGCCGGTCCTCTCGGTGCAGCAGCTGCCGCGCATATCCTTGGGCGCTTTGGTGTCATCGGTATGATCTGGCCCGTAGCCTTGGCGGTATGGGGATCACTCACCGTCACTGGATTTGTCCTCTGGCCCCATGCACGGCGCGTGGTCGGCCTTTTGATCCTCGCTGCCGATGCGGCAGGTTTTGCCGAGATTCTGCTACCGCGTACGAATTTTTCTGTACCGAGTTTTGGTTTTGGCGGACTTATCGGACGCAATTTCCATCGCATGTTTATGCCGCAACTTGGCTTTGGCGGCACGCTGACCGCTCTTGCAGTGGTCGGCTTTGTCGGTTTAGTGCTCTCGGGCAATCTGAAGATGTCGCAGACAGCGCCGCTGATGGGCGAGCTCGTGTATTATGTAAAACGCTTTTTCTACCGCCAGTTTAAAAAGATACGTCACAATCTCGGTGGTAAAATGCCCAGCGCTGCAAAAGCAGCTATGCCCGTAACATCAAACTCAGGTGCGGCTCAGTCATCGGCACCCGGTAAGGCCAAGGCCGCCGCGGCAGCTGCACCCGCAGCCCAGCCGGAAGGTGGGTACTTTGACCTCGAACTCCACTACGACGGACCAGCACACGGTAAGCCAGACGCTAGCCTTTTCTCTGGCACCAAGAAGGCGCCTGATCGCAGTAGTACCTTCCGTCAACTGTCGGCACATCTCGTCGAGCAACTGGCTCAATTTAAAATTTTCGGTGAGATCACCGGTGTCACCCAGGGCCCTGTCGTGACTACTTTCGAATTTAAACCAGCACCTGGCACTAAACTCAGTAAGATTTCGGCCCTAGGTGAAGACCTGGCGCGGATGCTAAAAGCACAGAGCCTGCGCGTCCTCGCACCAATACCGGGCAAAGACACCGTCGGTTTTGAAGTGCCCAATGCCGAGAGGGCCGTGATCGGATTTTCTGATTTACTGGCCAGCGCAGACTTTAAGTCCACTAAACGCCGTCTACCGATTGCCATGGGTGTCGATATTTTCGGTGAACCTGTAGTGGAAGACCTAGCGGAAATGCCTCACTTACTTGTGGCTGGTTCGACGGGTGCTGGTAAATCCGTATTCATGAACACGCTCATAGGTAGCCTGATTGCACGCCATTCAGCCTCAACCCTGCGCCTGATTATGATCGATCCCAAAATGGTGGAGATGGCGGCCTATAATGACCTGCCACACATGGCCTGCAAGGTCATTACCGATCCCGCTGGCGAAGCCAAAGCTGCCCTGAGTCGTCTTGTACAAGAGATGGATGATCGCTACCGCCAAATGCAAGCGGTTGGCGCGCGTAATATCGACTCGTTCAATGACATTATTCGTAACCGCAAGAAGAGTGAGTTTCTTACCTTCGAGGGTAAATGGGCTATTATGCCATATATCGTGCTGATCATCGACGAGATGGCCGACATGATGATGCTACTTGGTAAAGAGATCGAAACGCCCATCACGCGACTCGCACAAAAGGCGCGCGCCTCAGGCATCCATATGGTGATTGCAACGCAAAGGCCGTCGGCTGATGTGGTGACTGGACTGATCAAAGCCAACTTTCCAACGCGTGTTGCCTTCCGCGTCATGAGCGGTATTGACTCGCGGACCATACTTGACCAAAACGGAGCTGAGACTCTACTTGGTAAAGGTGATATGATTTATCTCGCAGCTGGCAAAGCCAAGCGTCTGCATGGTGCCTTCTTGCCTGAGTCTGAAGTTCAATCCATGGTAACAGCAGCGAGGACGAAGAAGCGATGAGCGATGCAACCAAGCCTACCCAAAAATCACCATCGTCCAATCGCGTCAAGCTTCATCCCGACAGCGAACAAACTAGAGTCGTATTTGCCAGTCCAGCTGAGGAGCAGTTTTACGAGCAGTGCCGTGCGACCCTAGGGAGCGATTGGCAGGTTTATTATTCGTGCACGCTGTCGACTATGGAGGGCGACGAGGGCCTGAGAGATAACGAGATTGATTTTGTTTGCTACCACCCAAACTACGGTGTGGTCGTGGTGGAAGTGAAAGGCGGACGCATCCGTCATGATGGTGAGACAGGTAAATTTTACTCGGTTAATAGGCACGGCGAGAGCTTTGCGATCAAGGATCCTTTCCAACAATCGTTAGTCTGGAAGGGACGTTTTCTCCGGTTCCTAAGGCAGCACAATGTCAAAGTTCCTGTAAGCCATGCCGTATCTTTCCCTACAGCAAGTGAGGCGGACTTTCCCGCATCGTCGAGCATTGTCCCTGAAATCATTATCGGTCGTGATCGCATTAGGGACCTGGGTCGCAGTCTGGCCGAGATTGCTTGTAAATCACAGCCCGAGCAGTATCGACGATTCGCCGATGTGAGTGAGGACCTCGACCGCTTACTGATTGGCGCAGCTTTTACGACACGCCTTTATCTGAAGGACTATATCGACGGTCATGAAAATAGGGTGCGCGACGTCGAGACTATACACAATACCTTGATTATGCCCATTGCGAGTGTAAACAGGCTGGGTATCGAGGGCGAGGCTGGTACCGGTAAGACCATGCTAGCCATGATGCTGGCTAAGCATTTTCGTGATCAGGGTAAAAAGGTCGCTGTGCTTGGATCCAATGGTTTATTAAATCTATTGCTGCAAAGAGAGCTTGGCGACGGTATCGCAGCTATGACCTATCAGGACGTCGCTGCCAATTATGGACTCAATCTCTTGATTCCACCAAGCGAGTTCACTGGAGCGCGTGAAGACTGGGTGCAGTACGAGGCACCAGATAAACTCAAGAAAGCCGTAGCGGCATCAACAGAGCGCTACGATGTGGTGATCTGCGACGAGGCGCAAGATGTGCAGCCATTCTGGTGGGAAGCGCTAGAAATGCTGCTGACACCAGGGGACGAGGCGCGCTTCTACTTGTTCTTCGATAGTAGCCAAGGCGTCTTTGGCTCGGGTAGCGGCGACGAAGCTTTTGTCGCCGCTGATACCTTACCGATAAAGCCCCCCTATTTCCCCTTGGTGCATAATTACCGAACGACACGTGAAATCGCGGCCTTCTCGCGTAGCTTCCGCCGCACCAGTGGCATGATGCATAGCCACTCAGGTCGCCTGGGCTACGTGCCCGAGCTTGTAGTTTATAAAGATGCCGAGGATGCAAGGCGGTTACTCGGCAAGTTGGTGCGGAATCTGACGCGCGAGGAGGGTCTCAAAAATTCTGACCTCACGATACTATCGGCGCGTAACCCAGCGGCTAAAGAGTCAGTGCTTTACCAGACTGACGAAATCGTCAAAATTCCACTCTACAAGCTGACTCATACGCAGAAGAAGAGCTGGCGCGAAGCTAAAGCGCCGAAAGAATCGCTAGCGATAAGCACCATTGCTGGATTCAAGGGACTGGAAACGTCGGTCGGCATTCTGCTCAATGTGAGCGAGTATAACCTACCTGTCGATCATCCGATTATGGCCAGCTTGATCTACGTAGCCTGCACGCGCGCCAAGCATATGCTTTACGTCTTTGTCCGTGAGGACGATCCTAAACGTCAGGCCTTTGAAAAAGCGCTTGCGGCTATTAAGACCACTGGCACCATGGTGATCGGTGGTGGATCGCACGGTGACTTTGAATTTATCGGCCGCGTGACACACTACAATCCAGATCGTGTGGGTTGGTTGGCGGTCGAAGATCCAGCTTTTGAACTAGGTAGTGTCATGTTCTTTCCGTCTGACGTTGCAAAAGCTAATCTGCGCGATCTGCAGATCGGTGCCAAGATTAAGTTCCGTCCTCGTGCCGAGGGTGGAGTTACCATAGCCTGTGAATTAGCTCGTCCCAGTGGTTTCTAGTCCCATCTCTTGGGTCACCGCCCGGTGACCCGTGCTCCTTCGGTTCGTCCCGCCTGAGGCTCCCCATGTTTGCCATCGCTCCTGCTGTTACTCCTGTTCCCGCATTAACTCTAGGTCGATCCTGTTTAATGGTGCTCGGTCTGATGATCATGCAATTACAGACTGGCTGCTCCAGTGGTGACGAACGTCGGCCCAGCGACAATGGCGGCGATCCGCTCACTACCGGTGTCCTTTCCGATAGTGCCTACGCAGCGCAGTATTTTGTTGCGGATTCGGATTGTCAGGCGAGTAACGAGGGTCCGATTTTAGCCGGCAAAGGTATTGGCGTTTCTTACTATAATTTCTATCAGCGCACGACTTGCCAGTCCCAGTCAGGCTCTGACGCGTGTGACGATGGGGAGGTCGTCAACAGTCCCGAGCATCTGCGGATCTGTCCTGCGACTAAGAGCTTCCCACGCAATTCCGTCGAAGGCGTCGGACGTACGGCACTAGCTAACGTCGGTACAGCGAGCAAATTTTACGATTCGATTCCGACCGCAAGCACCACCCTGCCGCATAGTGCGCTACTGGTGCTGCCGCGGATTGAAACCGTCTACAAAGACTCAAGTAAGGTGTCGGTTACGGTCGATAACCTTGCTTATGCGCCAAACTTCCGCGGTATGCCGACCTTTGTCATTTATCCCAAAGGCTCAAGGTCGGTACGGGAAGGGCGTTGGGTCAATGTCAACTTTTGGGAAGTGCCGTGGGCTATCGCTCATGAATTCGGGCATCACGTCTTTAACAACCATTCGGGTGTATCGGGTAGCACGCAGGGTATATTCAAGGACCTGCCGCTCTACGGTAGCACGCTCGGGATCGTAGCGGGAGAGGAGCGGCAAATTACCAATGACGATCTTCTCGTCGCTGTGAACGAAGGATTTGCCGATATTTTTGCCTACTACACTCTTGGTGGCGATCCCGGCGTGACGAGTTCGCTGGATTGTTTTCAGAAATCTCGCGATACGGGGTCTGCAACCTTTGCTGACGGGACAGAAAAAATTCTGTCACAGGAGGTCTTGTCGGCCTTTACCGCGAGTCGCACGTTGAGTTCACCATCGACCTGTCAGTCGCCTTCGTTTCAAGAAGTGCATGCGATTGGTGCCATCATTGCCTACGGTGTCGACCAGGTGTTTCAGGCCGCGCTCCCGGCCACACAGTCACTCAACGCTGAGCGAGAGAAGGGGCGTTTGCTGCTAGTTTGGGCCCAAAAGTTAGGGCGTGTCTTCCGGACGCTGGGAGCCGATAGTAGCGGCGGTAAAAACAACCTGGCCAAGCTGATCCTAGAAGCCATGAAAGCAGCTGCCCCCAATGGCACCATGGCGGCGGCTGGATGCCAAGCCGTTCGTAAATACTTCCCCGTCTATGCCACGACTTGGTTCCGCGGTGATCTTACCTGCCAGCAATGAACAGCGACCAAGTTGATGCACCGCGTTGGTTCATTTTTGAGCGATCAGGGTCGTCTTGTCATCTGCGAGTCCGATCTCACGCAGGCGCTGCTGCAGGTAGACACCTGCAGTGATTGGTGGGTAGCGCATCAATCCCCCGGTTTTTGCCACGCAGCTTGCTAACGGGGCCAAACTTGCCTCCGATTTTGGATGTACGAAGAATGGCATGGAAAAACGCCGATCCCGTGAGTTGTCAGGATTGACGACGCGGTGTGTCGTACTCCTGAAGTAACCGTTCGTGATGTTTTGCAGCATATCACCGGAGTCGACGATGATTTGTCCCGGGTGAGCCTCAATCGCGCGCCAAGAACCATCGCGCTCGAGTAATTCGAGACCCCCGGCGGTTGCCTCACAAAGCAGAGTAATCAGATTGATGTCCTCATGGGCCGCAGCGCGGATGCTTTGCGGATGAGCGTTCTCAGCGACCGGCGGGTAGTGGATCACGCGTAAAATGGAATTACCGTCGCGCGCGATGCCTGCGAACCGATCAGGTTCTTCGCCTACATAAAGCGCACAGGCCTGGAGCAACTCTAGCGAGCATGCCTCGAGCTGACGGTAGAGTTCAGAATAAACTTGCTTGAACGTAGCGAGCTCAGCCGGCCAAATATTACGCGGGTAAGCATGGAATAATGGATGCTCCGCAGTTAGCTCCTGGCCTACGTGCCAAAACTCCTTGAGATCCGGCGCCACGGCGTCCTTGGCGTGCTCACGTCCGAAGCTCGTATAGCCGCGTTGGCCCTTGAGCTGCGCATTCTCGTACCGTTGCTTGGCCGCATCTGGCAGCAAGAAAAGTTCTGTCGCCAGGCTATAGGCCGACTTAATCAGCGTGTCGCTGATGCCGTGGCCCTCGAGGGCAAAAAAGCCGATATCGACTAGGGCGCTGCCCACGGTCTGCACAAACTGGGTCCGGCGGTCACCACCGGCGTGAAAATCGTTCAGGTTGACGACAGGTATGCTCTGCTTGGCCATGATTTCCCCCTTGTTGCATTGGCGCCCTTATACCGAAGCTTTCGGGCATTCGGCCATGGGGAAATAAGGGCTGAGTCACTTTACGGAGTACTTGCCACGCCCTTTGGCCACGGGGATCAGTCGAGCAGCACTCATGGCCTTGCGATCATATTGTCTGTCAAAATAAATAGATAGCGCCTCTGCGGCAAGATTGGGGCCCTTGATGCGCCAGCGATCTTCGAGCACGACAACGGCAGCCACCACCACCTCAGGGTCGTTCGTCGGAGCGAGGCCGGCAAACCAGGTGGTCAGGCCTTTGGGGGAGCTACCTGTCAGAGTGCCGGTCTTACCACCGACGATGTCGTGGAGTTTCCGGTACTTACCGCGCTTAAACGCGAAGCCAGCGGTGCCGCCGCGAACCGAAGAGTCGAGGATTTCGTGGAGCCTCTCGGCCGTTGCTGCGCTGTAAATGCGCGGCCTTTGGGACACTGGCGGTAGAGCTGGAGAGTCGCGAAAAAGACGCAGTGGCGTGGTCGCGCCGCTGTTGGCCACGGTCAGCATCATGTAGGCTGCGTGGGCAGCGCTGAGTCCGACTTTACCGAAGCCCGCAGCAAAGCTGCCGACAGTGTGAGTGCTCGAATACTGAGGCACCGGCGGCACGAAGGGGCTGCGATCGACATGAAAGTCGGCAGGGACACCCGTGTCCCAGCCAAAGCGTCTGGCAAACTCGGTGATGATACCGAGCCCCAGGTTGTTGACGCCGATCTTGGCGTAAAAACCATTACAGGACTTACCGAAAGCGGTTCTGAGCGTCATGCTGTCGTGGCGGCCTGGGGTGTGGTCGCGCATCCAGTCACCGGTCTCCCGCACGTGAGAACAACCTCCCGTGAGGCCGATGGGAAGGTGACTGTCCATTTCGGTCACTTCAAAAGCCGCCGTAGTGACTACCGTCTTGAACACAGAGGCGGCAGGGAACGAGGGATGCAGTGCGCTATGGGTGTGGCCGCCCCAGTTGTCAGGCTTCCGTCCTTGTACCAAAGCCAAGATGTTACCAGTATGCACGTCGGCCATCACCAGTGCGGCAATCGGCGACTGCGCATCGATCAAATAGCTGGTCAGATAACTCTGGATGTGAGGAACTAGAGTCGAAGCCCGAGGCTGACCATCGGCGCCGGGGAGGTAGATGATACCGTCGGCACTGGGTTCAGGGACTTCCTGGGGTAGAACCGGGGCACCACCCAGGGCTTTAGCTTCTTCGGCGTGAGCAGCGCTGAAGCCGGTAGTAACTACAGAATGTGCCAGCAAAGCGGCAGCGATTCCGCGTCGTATGTTGTACGATGTGGTCCAGGTCATGATGGTATCATACCAAAAATCTAAGAGACTTTAAATTCGTTTCAAATTTGGAGAGAGCTCCTGTTAATTCCTCGATACTTGATTAAAGAGTTGGTGCCGCAGTTTCTGTCGGCGCTGATCATCATATGCGCCATTATCGTGGTTTCGCAGTTGGTGCGACTGTCTGAGGTCTTAGTGACTTTTGGCATTTCGGTAGAAAACGTCTTTCTGCCATTTCTTTTCATCATCTTGCCCTTTGTGTCGTTGACCATACCGATGGCCTACTTGTTCGCAGTGGTGTTGACCTACGGCCGGCTGTCGGCCGACGGCGAGTACGCGGCGCTCCTTGCTGCGGGCTACCCCTTGCGCCGTTCGGCAGTGATCGTGTTGGCCTTGGGGGCAGTACTCTACGGGGTGGCAGCTGCCTCTTCGATCAACCTCGAGGCTTGGGGCCGTCGCGAGCTAGTCCAGTTCCTCTACCGTAAGTCCCAGACGGAGCTGGATAACATGATCAAGTATAAGCTTCAGTCTGGCGTCTTTCTCGATGATTTCCTCGGGTACGTGCTCTACGCCGAGCAGGTGTCGCAAGACCATTCGCACTTTGAGAACGTACTACTCGCCCCCGGTGGTGAGATGCGTCAATCATCCTTCACACTGCTTGCCCCGTCTGGCCATATCAGCGGCTCGGTCCAGACGGGCGATCTGAGACTGACTTTAAATGACGGTATGGCTTATGCGATGGGGCAAAGGCAGGATCACACCGTCTCGGTGGTTAAATTCAACCGGGCGGATATCGATCTCCTTCGGATTTTTCGCGAGCAGATTGTTGGAGCCGATGCTGCTGACGATGATTACCGCAGTCTCACGCCGCGCGAGCTCCGCCGTTTTATTGCCGCTATGGCAGCGATGCCTAGTCGCAGCACCGAGCAAGACGCTATGCTAAGGCGCGCTCATTTTCTGTGGCATCAACGAATCGCAGCCCCTTTTTCGGTGATTACGTTCGCACTATGCGGCATGGTGCTTGGCGTGTCCGATCCGCGACGTGGTAAGAGCATGGCTTACATTGGTGCGATTCTCGTCATCATGGTCGGGTACGTACTAATGATGGCCTTTAAAAATTGGGCTGAAATGGGCGCGATACCGGTTTTGGTAGCGGCCTGGGTTCCCAATTTAATCTTGGGCGTGATGGGCTTTTTTCTTCTCTACCAGAAAAATCGCCTGCCGCCATCGGAAGGGACCCTCGATCTACAAAATCTACCGTTTATTAAAAAATATAAAAAACAGGTAAATTAAGCGGCGAAAGGGCTTGAGTCTAGTAATGGCTCACTTCTATACTGCAGCCCAATCTATGCTTTACGCTGATCTATGAGAAATCAAAGCCATGCGGCTTGAGCGAGGGGTAAGGACGATGAGAAGGGTGGTTGTAACAGGTCTTGGTCTGGTGACTCCTTGCGGCAATAATGTCCCGGCTGCCTGGGATGCTGCGTTGCATGCCAGAACCGGTGTCGGACCCATCACTGTATTTGATTCGAGCGACCTCAGTGTGCATGCAGCCGCCGAGGTTAAAGACTTTACGACGGGTGATGTTTTTGAGGGTAAGGAGCTGCGACGCACCAGTCGTTTCGTTCAGTTTGCTGGCGTGGCTGCTCACGAAGCCATGCTGGACGCAGGTCTTAAGGATTTTGGCGGCGATCGCGATCGCTACGGTGTGAGCTTGGGTGTAGGCATCGGTGGGATTGCTGAGATCGAAGCCAATGCAAATATCCTGAGAGATCACGGCCCCCGGCGTATCTCGCCGTTCTTCATGCCGTATGCCATTGCCAACATGGCCGCTGGCGTTGTGTCACGACTCAATGATCTCAAAGGCCCAAACATTTGCACGACGACGGCTTGCACGAGCGGCACTCACGGAGTTGGTGAGGCCTTTCTCTATATCCGCAGCGGCATGGCCGATATGATGTTTGCTGGCGGTGTCGAGAGTGGGATTACAAAATTATCGATTGGTGCCTTTGCATCTATGAAGGCGCTGAGCACCCATAATGACCCTCCCGAAGAGGCATCGCGTCCCTTTGACCTTAACCGGAATGGATTTGTGATGGGCGAGGGTGCCGGGGTCCTTGTGCTTGAGGAACTGGAGCATGCGCTTCGTCGCGGTGCGCGTATTTACGCTGAGCTAGTCGGATACGGCATGTCAGGTGATGCGCATCACATCACAGCGCCGGCACCGGAAGGTGAGGGTGCCCAGCGCTGTATGCGCATGGCCCTAGATATGGGTCAGGTCCCCTATGATCAGGTTGACTATATCAATGCTCATGGCACCTCAACGGAGCTCAACGACCGTTACGAAAGCGCTGCCATCGGTAAGGTTTTTGGTTCGCGTGCCCTCGACATCTCAGTCTCATCTACCAAGGGCGTCACGGGTCATTGCTTGGGCGCTGCGGGAGGTATTGAGGCTGTGTTTACGGCACTAGCACTGCACCATGGGCTCGTACCACCAACGGCTAATTTACGGACGCGCGATCCGGACTGTCCTCTAGACTATACCCCTCTCAAACTACGGGAGCGTAAACTGCGCTACGCGTTGTCTAACTCGTTCGGGTTCGGCGGCACCAATGGGACTGTCGTTTTCAAGAGTATGCCTCACAGCTGATCCATGAAATACTAGCCAAAGTAACAGCGGGGGAGGAAGAGCTGTGACTTTGGTTGCCTTAAGTTCGGAACAAATGCTGATGCCCGCATTAGGTGGGGCTGTCATCGGCGTGGCGGTGTCACTGCTGCTGCTTTTGTTGGGTCGGGTTTTTGGTGTCAGTGGGATCCTTGGAGGTGCGTTGTTTCCAGTAAAAGGGGACACGGATTGGCGTCTCGCTGCACTCGTCGGGTTCCCCGTCGCTGGTTTATTTATGGTGGAATTCATGCCTGCCACCATGGCAGCCGTGACCCCAAGCGAAATTTGGGTTTACGCCCTGGCGGGGGTGCTCGTTGGATTTGGTACGCAAATGGGCAGCGGCTGTACCAGTGGGCATGGAGTTTGCGGCATCAGCCGCTTGTCGCCGCGGTCGATAGTGGCGACTTTATGCTTCATGGCGACCGGCATGGCCACGGTCGCAGCGGTGCGTGCGCTAGGAGGGCCACTACCATGAAGGTGCTTTTTGCCGCGTTCTTGTCCGCGTTTGTGTTCGGGATCGGGTTGGCCCTGGCAGGCATGACCTTGCCAGCAAAAGTGGTCGGGTTTTTGGATATCACAGGTACGTGGGACCCAAGCTTGGCGCTAGTCATGGTCGGTGCGATTGCCGTGCACGCGGTAACCTACCGCCTCATCATGAAAAGGCCGAGCCCCATCCTTAGTGCCAAATTTCTTGTGCCAACGCGTCGCGATCTGGACGCCCAACTGGTGGTAGGTTCGCTGCTATTCGGAGTGGGGTGGGGGCTTGGTGGTTTGTGTCCCGGTCCTGCCCTTGTCGCCCTAGCCACTGGAAATCTCAAAGTCGTGGTGTTCGTTGCCTCTATGTGTGGTGGCATCGTCCTGCACAGACTTTACATTAAGTGGACATCGGCCAAAGTTTAGCCCTCGAGCTTATCGCGGTCATCGCATGCGACAGGAGTCTCGTATGGAGATCCAGCACTTTTTCGATCAGGCCACCTCTACTTTGACCTACGTCGTGTATGACGGTAGTTCGCGTGATGCTGTGATCATCGATCCAGTCCTGGATTTTGACCCAGCAAGCGTGCGCACCAGTGGTCAGTCTGTTGCGTTGCTGATCAACTTTGTTCGGGAAAAACAGCTCCGCGTGCGGCTGATCCTAGAAACCCATGCCCACGCTGATCACCTGTCCAGCGCCTTGGTTCTTGTCCAAAATTACTGGCCCGAGGCCAAAATTGGTATTGGGGAAAAGATCACTTTGGTTCAGGACACGTTCAAAAAAATATTTAATCTTCCAGCTGATTTTAAAACTGACGGCAGCCAGTTTCACTCCCTGCTCAGGGATCATCAGCTTGTGACCGCCGGGACTCTGCGCTTCGAGGTGTTATTTACTCCAGGTCATACACCAGCCTGTGCGAGTTATCTTTTTGGAGATGCGCTCTTTGTCGGTGACTCGCTTTTTATGCCCGACTACGGCACGGGACGGTGCGATTTCCCCATGGGTGATGCAGCCGTGTTATTTCAGTCGGTGACCAAGCGAATCTACGGACAGCCCGACAGCACGAGAATATTCGTGGGTCATGACTATCAACCAGGTGGCAGAGCGCTCAAGTTTGAGACCACTGTTGCCGCGTCTAAGGCGCAAAATATCCATATCAAAAGCGATACATCGCAGGCTGACTTCATCAAGTTCAGGACCACACGCGATGCCACGCTGAGTGCTCCGCGTTTGCTTTACCCGAGTGTGCAGGTGAATATTGCTGCCGGCCAGTTTTTGCCACCTGAGGACAATGGGAAAACATATATCAAATTGCCGGTAACCTTTGGTCACTCCTAACTAAGAGGCCGCATTCGTGTTGATGATTGGTTACCTCAGTATGTTGGCGGTAGGATTAACCATCGGCCTGATCGGTGCCGGTGGCGCCATTCTCACCGTCCCGATTATGGTCTACTTGTTCGATATACCCGCATTGCTGGCGACAAGTTATTCCCTGTTCATAGTCGGCACGTCGAGTGTATTCGGCCTCACTCGTTATCATCGTGAGCGGCTGATCGATTACAAGACGGCCACAGTTTTTGCCGTGCCATCGATCGTCGGAACATACGTTACGCGCAGAGGGCTCCTGCCGCTCATACCCGATAAAATATCGATCGGTAATTTAGCCGTTATTGATAAAGATCAAATAATCCTGACTGTCTTTGCCCTTGTCATGTTAGCGGCATCGGTGTCCATGATCAAAAGCCACGCGCCACATCCACGTCAGAGTGGGAGCGTAAGTGACCGGCTTCTCTTGGCCAGTTTGGGTTTTTTAGTCGGCTCGGTGGCGGGCTTTATCGGTGCAGGTGGTGGCTTCCTCATTATCCCAGCGTTAGTTGTGGTAGTCGGTATGCCTATGGCCGTCGCTGTTGGTACCTCATTGCTCATAGTCGCAGCCAATTCCCTCATCGGCTTTATAGGCGATGTGCTCGCCGCCGTGACCCTGGAATGGTTTTTCTTAATGAAGGTCACAGGAGTGGCGCTCATTGGCATTATTTTTGGGGTTAATGTCTCCAAGCGTGTGGAACCTAGCCGCCTTAAAAAAGGCTTTGGCTGGTTCATTCTCGCCAATGGCTGTTACATACTGATCCGCCAGATTCTCGCCACAGGTGCAGCTAGCGGTGGCTAGGGCGATGTCTAAATTTAACGACATGTTAAGAATCTAAAAATCTTGAGGCAGCAGAGTTCCCTTGCAGTAGCGATAACTGTACACCTTAGGACGATTTTTCAACTTCCTGCCGAGGCCTCCGTCCTATGCAAAAAAAATGCGCTAATCTTGGATGTATTCTTGCTCTAACCATCATGAGCGCTAATGCCTTTGGCCAAGCAGCCGCCGGCCAAGGGCCAGTTGCACACCAGACTGCCCATAAGGCCTGGTACGAGACGATCAGCCTCCGTGGTTACGCCCAGTTGCGTTACAATCAGCTTGGTGTCACCAATAAAAATCTGACGTCTGATCAGGGCGACAAGTCTATCGGTGGCAACAATAGTCTGTTCCTGCGTCGCGCGCGCCTTATTGTGACGGCTAATCCTTCAGATCGCACCATGGTCTACGTGCAACCTGACTTTGCGGTAACTCCGGTTAGCGGCGGTGCTGGACATTTCCTACAAATTCGCGATTTATATGCAGACTATGCGCTAACTGCAGACAAGTCCTCACGTTTACGCTTTGGTCAGTCCAAAGTGCCGTTTGGTTTTGAAAACTTGCAGTCTAGCCAGAATCGTTTACCGCTCGATCGCGATGATGCGATCAACTCCGCCGCTAAGGATGAACGTGATCTGGGCGTCTACTACATGTGGGCACCTCCAGAAATTCGCCAGCGCTTTAAAATGTTAGTGGATAGTGGGCTTAAGGGCTCGGGAGATTACGGTGTATTTGCCATTGGCGCGTACAACGGGCAAACGGCTAACCAACCCGAGGCGAATCATTCACTTCACAGCGTGGCACGTTTGACCTATCCGTTTCAGATTTTTGGCGAACAAATCCTTGAGACCAGCATTCAAGCCTACACGGGTCGCTACGTCGTGACTAAAAAAGACGGTACGGGCGGTCCATCGGAGTCACTTGACCAAAGAGTCGCGGCATCACTCATTTACTACCCGCAACCCTTTGGCTTTCAGGCGGAGTACACCAAGGGTAAGGGGCCGCAGTACAACGCTGCTCTGAATACTGTCGAGGTCAAGGACTTAGAGGGTGGCTACGTCCTGGTGAGCTACAAAGAGGGTGAGTTTATCCCTTTTATCAGGGCTCAGACTTACCGCGGTGGTCGCAAGCATGACGTCAACGCCGTACGTTATGAAGTGGATGAAGCCGAAGTCGGCGTCGAGTGGCAGGTAGAGAAATCCCTTGAGTTCACTGCCGCATACGTGGACTCGCGTCGTACCAATACCAAAACGGCGCCAAAGCGCGAGCATGGCCGCCTAGCCCGCCTACAGGTGCAGTGGAACTACTGATCATACCGGAGTCGGTAGTGGCTAATGCTTGAGATCTCCTATATAAATAGCAGGTCTTAGAGAGACCTGCTCATATAGGAGAAGAAGTCGTGAGTAACTTCGTCCGCATCATGTTTGGACTCATCTTAGTGGTTAGCACCAGCATCGCCGGGAATGCTCTGGCGTCCACGGCGAAAGTACTGACCCCGCGCGGTATAGGCGTGAGTGATGAACTGGTCAAGACCTACGCTGAGTTAATCAGATTATACCTACGCCAAGCTAAACATACGATTGCCAAAGATGGGCAACAACCCGAGCTCACATTTGCACCCAGCATCACCAAAGTGGGTGAGGGCTACATCCTCGGTTTAGAGAAGAAATCTGCCGATGGCGACTCTTACGAAGATAGCTTCAAAGTGGCTAATGAGAACGAACTCGACACCGGCGTCAAGCGCCTCGTGAGCTCAGTGCTCAGTGAAAGGGCAGCGGAAAAGTCGGCCACTGTCGATGACGTGACCTCGAACGAGGTGCGTGCAGGCATTGCGCGACAAGTGACGGTTAAGCGGGTTCAGGTGGCGCTGGGACCGACCAAGGCACATGGTTTTGGCACTGACGAGACACTCTACAATTTTGAACTGGGCTATGTGTGGGAACGCGACCAACTTGCGCCTCGGGCCTACTCAGAGTTCAACATCGGACCTGGGATCAAAGAGGCTTTTGCCGTGAGCGCGGGGCTTGGCCTCGACTACTATTTAACTAACGGCAAGCACGCGCCTTTTATCGGTGCTGATGTGGGCTTGGGCGGATTCCACCGCGCATCAAACAGCGAGACCAAAGATGGGCGCCCGATGTTCCGGTCTGGGTTCACGCTGAGTGCTACCGTCGGCTACGCTATCATGCGTACGGCAGACACGTCGATGTATGTTGCTGCCAGCTATCGCCCAGTGCTGCAAGGTTTTGGCGACAAAAGTGCTGGTCTATACGGAGTGCAAGTGGGCCTGCTTTACTAACCAGTCGTAGCGTCCTAGCTGGCTCATTTTATGCATGCCACCTCGTCAGAGACGTCGTCACTGCGTGACTGCGCGCAGCTGAATAGGGGTGGCTTTCTTTATGATGAAAATATTCTCTCTAGATCAGTCTCAGGATCTTAGTTACGCCTTGGCTGAGCGTTTAGGTATCGAGCTTTCGCCGCTGGAAATCAGAAAATTTAGCGACGGCGAATATAAAGTAAGGCCGCTCGTTAGTGTCAGTGGTGATGACGTTAGCGTCGTCGCAACCTTTATCCGCGAAGGTGATCTCGGTGTGCACGATAAGTTGTGTTTGGCGCTTTTTCTGGGAGGCGCCCTCAGAGACTCCCATGCGCGGAGCGTGCATTTGGTTGCACCCTATCTATGCTACGCACGTAAAGATCAGCGCACGAAGTCTCGCGATCCCCTGACGCTGAAGTACGTTGCGTCCTTGATCGAGACGGCGGGATACACGTCTATCTCGGCTTTAGATGTACATAATGCATCAGCCTTTGAATCAGCCTTTCGTGTGCCGGTAGAGCATCTGAGTGCTAGAGAACTACTAGCGGCGCGCCTCGCTACGCTAGTAGGCAAGGAGCCCCTGACACTGATCACTCCCGATTTTGGCGGCGCTAAGCGTGTCTTCAGTCTGCAAGGGCAGATCAATAAATTACGTGGATCTGATGACACTAAATTTGGTCTCGTCATCAAAGAGCGCAGCGCGGGCGAGGTCAGGGGCGGTCCTTTACTCGGCGATGTCGATGGGCGCGTGGCAATTATTTTTGATGATTTAATTAGCTCGGGAGCTACTGCGCAGAAAGCTGCTCGTACCTGCCTCGACTTGGGAGCACGTAAAGTAATACTTGCCGCTACCCATATTGTCCTAGGCACCGAGACGGTGAGTCGTTTGAGTGACGCCGCGATTGACTTTATTATTGGCACCAACACTACGTTAGCGCTCAAAGAATTGCCAGACCATCTAACCGGTAAATGCGAGCTTTTAGATGTATCGCGCGTGTTTGCGAAAACTACTGAGTGTAGTCACCGGAGCACGTTGCAGATTGATTCACCGATTCTTGCCTAACTCCTCACTCGCTAGGCTGAGGTAGGCATGGGTCTTGCGGCGCCACTTTTCCTCCTCCGTTGTGGAACAGTCGTAGAGATGCCAGACGCAAAGGCGCGCTCTTAGCAGTGCGCGGTAGCAGGTGTAAAAGCTATGAACGAGCGGTGGAACGACATCACCACCTAGGGCGTGACAGGTCGCGACTACTGCCGCCGCTAGGTCGTCTGCGCCTAGCACCCGGAGTTCCATGGCTAGATAAGCAAGTTCGTCGGCAGTATCCAGGGTACGCAGGGAGGCCGAGAACTCGAGGCAGTCAAAGATGGTACAGGTGTCGGTCAGGCAGATATGTTCTGGTCGTAGGTCGCCGTGCCCGTCGACAATATGGCCACCATGGACACGAACGCTAAACAGGTTTTCGTCTGTTAGCAGCATGGTCTCAAGTTCGTGGGTGAGCACTGTTATGAGTTGTTCTGGTAACGCTAGTTCAGGCCGCAGGAGTAACGATCTCTCCTCGTGTAAACGGCGGTGCCAGGAGGCTAGGTAATCCGTTGGCGAAACGGAGATACGTTTTGCTCCTGCGTAAAACGAGTCCAGGGTAGTCGTCAGGCATGCGAGATCGTCGTTGGCTACTGCATGGGAGTCGATGAGGCAATCGAGCATGCGATCAGCTGGAAGACGGTGCATGCGTACCAGCCAGTCAATGGTTTCACCTTGCCCGTCAAGGGCAATCACACGGTCTGAACGGTGTGTAACTTGACTGAGCCCGAGGTAGAGCTGCGGTGCTAGCCGTCGGTTAAGCAGGATCTCAAGTTGGGCGTTGTGAAGTCTCGCAGCAACCGACGATAGATCGACAAAGGGTCGCCGCACAGACTTTTTCAGTTTGTAGACTTCGTGTTCAGTGAAAAAGAGATAGGAAAGATGGGTCTCACGCACCTCGGTACATGCATGGCGTGCGCTGAGAATGCCCGGTTGGCTGAGGGCTTGAGGCAGCTCAAGAAAAGTAGATGCTTCGGCTTGCCTCGGTTTTCTTGTGTCTATCCTCATGGCTATCACCGCGCTTAGTCGGAGCCGATCGCCTAGTTTAGTTCTACCGCTTTGTGGATCAAGGGCCAAGCAGTCTGTGAATCACGATGACAGCGAACTTCCGTGGCAGTAAACCTTACGTGACGACTCTTGGTGATTGAGTTTCCTGTGGATTGGCGGTAATCCACATAATTGCGATAGCGGCTCCGAGCGGAGCCGTAACCGGCGGAGGTGTCAGCATGAAATTGTGGGCGGCTGTAGTGCGTGTCATTTTGGCGTTGTGGGTCTTTGCACCCGCGATGATGACCGGACAGGCTCTGGCCTCCGATGGCGACGCAGCAGTGGACGCTGATTGCGCGCTCTACTCCCAAGAGAATATGACAGGGGCAAGCTGGACTGCACGAGTCGCCGGCAAGGATCCCTACGCTCCAAAACTCACAGACTGGTGGCAGGGCCGTGTGACGAGCATCTACGTGCGGCAGGGCTATGTGCTTGAGCTTTACGCAGCGCCCTATTTTACCGGCCGATTCATGGCCCTCCAGCCGGGGCTCATGCAAGGCGTTACGGTGGCTGGAGGTCTGAGTATCAACCTCCAAGATCTTGGGTTTTCTAAAGAAGTCGCGTCCTACCGTTGCCGCGTAGCGACGACGCGGATCGAGACACCCGTGGGCGATGCCCCTTGGGTGGAGGGAGCCTCGTACTACTGGTACTCGGGAGGGAATCATTACGACGAGAAGTGGCTGAAAATGCAGACCATCAACGGTCATGCAATCGTTACGGCGCACTCTGACGATACCTATTCCATCAATGTTCAGGATTACGAAATTGACCTGACAGAGGGCTTGGTCAAAATCCGCTTTAAGGCCTACGGCGGGGTCACCGGCGTTACGGAATTTGCCTTCAAAATGGCAGCCGCACGCAGTGACTTTCACGGCATGCTCGATGAACTTGTGGCTACTATGAAGGTGATCGCGCAGGGTTTTTACCGGCCACATGCCGACAAAGCAGCGCCACCAGCCCCTGAGCTAATCGAATTAGCAGCATTTTTTGCCACGCTGTAATGTGGTTGGTTCGGAAAACGTGCCGTAATCACTTGGGATTATTGCTTGACTGCGCGATCCCGCGAGGCTTCCTTAACGCTGTATTTATTCAGGAATTTAAGCTGTTGCCAACCGGCAATGGCTGCTATAACGAAAAGCGTCGCCAACAATCTCTCCGGGACTCCCGGTTCACCTACCAACACACAGTATTGGG